>JBKCFX010000311.1:0-1021 GCA_046303595.1 Bacteroidia bacterium | reverse complement strand
GCGTTGCACGGCATAGACCTTCATGAAATCCCTTGGTATTCGTTGGTCCATCGGTGCAATACTCCGGCGAACGCATCAATAATTTTCCGTTCATGTCGAAGTATGCGCATTTCTTTTCATCCATGGCGAGGTAAACATCGCCCGAAACCAATCGGATATCGTTATACTTCGCCGGAATAAGCCATGAACCATCAAATCGAATCATCCCGAATTTACCATCTACAGATACGCGAGCACAACCGTTGTTGAAGTCGCCCGCTTCATCGAATTGGGGTGCAATGGCAATAGAACCAGAAGTATTGATAAAGCCGGCCTTGCCTTCAATTGCAATGGCAGCGTATGCTTCACTAAAAGGCTCAAGCTCGTCGAACTGAACCGGAGTAAGCAGGCGCCCTTCGGAATCCAAGAGGCCATATTTTTCATTCTGTTCGATGCGATATAAGTTGCTAAAAGGGCCTGAAACGGAGTAGTAAGAGGGTAGAACCATCCAATCGCCAACAGTATTGATAATGCCAGCCGCAGAATCGGTTTCAACAATGGCTAGCCCTCCGGAGAACGGATCTGCCTCGGTAAATTGCGGCATAACGACCATAAACCCCGCCTTATTTATGTACCCTTTTTTGCCATTTAACTCCACAACAGCAAGATTTTCCGAAAAATATTCAGCGTCGTCAAATTGGTAGGGAATACGCATTGATCCGGTAGAGTCGCAATACCCCCAGCGTTCATTTTGAACTACCGGGAAAAGCCGGGTTCTTAAAAGTGCCGAATCTTCGCGAATCTTCTCCTTGTATGGAAATTCGGGGTATTTAGCCTTAAATGCATCAACGCTCTCGGCGCGTTGGTCCTTGGTGAATAAATAATACAATCTATTCCAGGCTTTCGATACGTTCCGATTTCTGGGGTACGACTTGACAAATGCATAGAGTTCGGGCTCTGTTCCGCGTGGTGCAGCTTTCGAAAAAACCAAATCCTCAACAAGGCCTGCATATTCTGAATTCGGGAAGATAGTGAGAAATGC
>JBKCFX010000310.1:0-1628 GCA_046303595.1 Bacteroidia bacterium | reverse complement strand
GGATTGAGTGATCCGCAAATAGGATCGCGTTACGAGGAAGTGAAGCGCCAAGGTATTGACTTGATTCTTGCACTCGATGTATCGAACAGCATGCTGGCCGAAGACATAAAGCCCAGCCGACTCGAACGTTCGAAGCAGGCCATTTTACGCTTGCTCGATAAGCTCGGCGACGACCGCATTGGGATTGTTGTTTTTGCGGGTGATGCCTATTTGCAGCTTCCCTTTACAAACGATTATGCCGCAGCGCGGATGTTTTTGTCGGGCGTTACGAACGAGAGCATTCAGGCGCAGGGAACTGCCATTGGAACAGCAATCGATTTGGGTGTGAAAGCTTTGCCCAAAGGAGGTGCGCGCAGCAAGGCCATTGTGGTAATTTCGGATGGCGAAAATCACGAAGATGATGCCGTTGAAGCTGCAAAACTGGCGCGCGAGAAAAATATTTTGGTGTACACCTTGGGAATTGGGTCCGAACAGGGCGCTCCGGTTCCGGTTATCGAAGAGAGTGGGAGCAAGGGCTATCGCAGAGACGAGAATGGAAATCCGGTAATTTCGGCGATGAATCCCGCTATGTTATCGGAAGTTGCTAGGGCCGGCGGTGGTAAATTTGTGCAGGCGAGTAATTCAGACATTGGATTGGAAACACTGGTTGAAGAAATCGGATCATTGCAAAAACAGGAATTTGGCAACAAAGCCTTCACCGATTACGAAGATCGATTTCAGTATTTCCTAGGATTTGCAGCATTAATACTTATTGTTGAACTGCTCACATCGGAACGCAAAAACAAACGACTTTTACGTTATAATCCACTTAACCGAAAGGAGGAAGAGGCATGAAAATCAGATTGATGCTTTTATTGGTTTTATTGATTGGTTGCGGAAGGTTGCTTCAGGCGCAGAAGGAAAACGAACACATCCGCAAGGGAAACGAGTTGTATCAAAACAAGAAATACGAAGATGCGGAGGTTGAATACCGCAAGGCGTTGGGCAAGAACAATGCATCCGATAAAGCCGGATATAATCTGAGTAATTCGCTTTACCGACAGAAACGTTACAAAGAGGCAGCGGGCATTTTAGATACCTTGGCGAAGAAGTCGAAAGATCCGAAAGAGCTTTCGCGCATGTACCATAATTTGGGAAACTCGCTGCTCGAAGACAAGGCGTATGAGCAAAGCATCGAGGCGTACAAGAAGGCGCTGAAACAAGACCCATCGGCCGAAGACACGCGTTACAATTTGTCTTACGCGCAAAAGAAGTTGCAAAAACAGCAACAGCAGCAGCAGCAAAAACAGCAAAAGCAGAATCAGGATAAACAGCAGCAACAAGATCAGCAACAATCTAAAAATCAGCAGAAAGACAAACAAGACCAGCAGAAGGAGCAACAAAAGAAAGAGCAATTGAATCGCGACGAAGCAGAACAGATGCTCGACGCATTGAACCGCAACGAAAAGGAGTTGCGCAAGAAAAGCGATAAACAAAAAGGCAAGGAAGGTGTTCCTGCAAGTGGAAAAGATTGGTAATTTAAAGGCTTCATGAAAAATCCGATTATCCTTTTTATAATCCTTGTTTTTCAGCTGTTTGGATACAGTCAGGAATTGAAATTCACGGCCTCTGCAAGTCGAACACAGGCG
>JBKCFX010000309.1:0-18774 GCA_046303595.1 Bacteroidia bacterium | reverse complement strand
GTCTTGGTGTTGAGTGGCTTGAAACACATGTTATACCGCGAATCGAGCAATGTAGAATAAATATGATTCGAGAGCAGGGTCCCCAATCCGAATTCATCAGATCAATACTTGCTACATTCACGGAGCACATAGCCGTACAGTGCGGCAAGCATTTCAGAAAAGGCAATGTGTTGGTGAGTGGAGGAGGTACACATAACACCTATTTATTGGAACGCATTCAACAACATTGTTTAGCCAGATTGGAAAAAGCCGACAAAAAACTTGTTGATTTCAAGGAGGCGCTCATATTTGCTTACTTGGCTTATTGCCGCGTTCACCTAAAAGAAAATACACTGGTTGACGCAACGGGAGCGAGCAAACCTTCGATTGCCGGCGCCTTATACAAAGCATAAAAAAGCCCGCAGTGGCATTCTGCAGGCATATCGTGGTGCTCGAAATCTACTTAATCAGAATTGATCATCATAGAAGCCCTCATCGTCATCGTCATCATCGAAGGCCGGATCTGACAAATCTTCTTCAAGGTCGAATTTGTCATCATCGTCATCATCGTCATCGTCATCGTCATCGTCATCGTCAAAATCATCATCATCATCAAAATCATCATCATCATCATCAAAATCTTCGTCATCAAGGTTCTCATCATCTCCTGAAAGGAAAAGTGAACCTGAATGAAGTTTCTCATCGCCAATTGGACCGTTGAAGCCATTTAGTTCATCGATGCCGCTACCAACAAGGGCTGAACTGATTTTCATTTTCTATGTTATTAAGTGTTTGTTTTTCCTGCATAAAAATACCAAAAATCTGAAAAGCAAAGTATGTTCATCAAAATCATATTATCAAACTCATTATGATTAAGTTAAAATTAAAATGTGCGGTAAATCATTCCATCCGGTGCAACAATTTGCTGCCATGAATGTGTAAATCTGAAGTGTAATAATGAAATATGCACAATTCAACAATGCATACAACGTTTATGAGATGTTAATAAAAGCGTGGATAAACACACTCAACGAAACAAGCAAAACCGCTTCTAAAACTCCGTAATTTGAACCTGCAATAATACCTTACAGTTATTTGTAGTAAACCATGATAACCATACTTCTTCAAGCTATCGTTGGAGCCGATTCTCTGTCGACCCCTGTTACAGAAGCCGCAACAGAAACAGCCAAACAGGTCGACACATTGAACCTTTGGCAACTGATACAACAGGGCGGCTTTCTGATGATTCCCATCGGCATTCTATCGCTTATTACTATATTTCTTTTTGTAGAACGCTTTATTGTTCTGCAACGTGCCGGAAAAAGTCCTGATAACCTGTTGAACAATGTTCGCGATCAGATCCAGGGTGGAAACATAAATTCGGCCTTGATGCTTTGCAAAAGCAACAATACGCCCGATGCGCGCATGCTCGAGAAAGGCATCTCCAGGATTGGATTAAAAGTGGAGGAGATTGAGAAAGCTATGGAAGGTGTTGGCAAGAAGGAGTTAAGCAGAATTGAAAAAAATGTGGGTATTCTCGCAGTAATTGCGGGCATTGGTCCTATGTTTGGATTCGTAGGTACAATTACAGGTGTTATCAAAATTTTCTACAACATTTCGTTGCAGGATAATATTTCAATCGGTGCCATTTCGGGCGGTTTGTATGAAAAGATGATTACTTCAGCAGCCGGTCTTATCGTAGGGATTTTATCCTTCGTTTTATACCACTACTTGAATTATCAGGTCGATCGCATCGCAAAACGTATGGAAGCTACCGGGCTTGATTTTATTGACATGCTACACGAACCCTCTAAATAATGAACATCAGGCATTCACGTATTCGGCATGGCGCAGAAGTGAGTTCTCACTCGCTCAACGATATCATGTTTTTCCTGCTCCTGTTCTTCCTCATCGTATCAACAATGGTGAGCCCAAGTGTTGTGAAACTAAACCTCCCCAGTGCTAAAAAAACGCAAACTGTTGATAAGCAACCAATAAATCTAGAGATTTCGGAAGACATGCGCTATTTTCTCGCCGGAAAAGAAGTATCGTTTGAAAATCTGGAGGCCGCTATTACGGCCGAAATAAATGGCAAAAAGGAGCCTACTATTGTGCTTCGTCTCGATAAAACATTGACCGTTCAACAACTAGTTGATGTCCTCGAAATTGGAAATCGTTTAAAAGTTAAAATGATTTTAGCTACACGCCCTCCAAACGGATAAGTTATGGAACTAAGCAGAAAATCGGATCGCTGGTACGCATTGACGGCAAGTATTCTTTTTCACGGGCTGCTGTTTCTGTTGTTTCTGTTGTATAAAATCATTACGCCGATTCCACCTTTTGAAGTGGAGCCGGGTGGTGGCGGCGGCTTGGGTGTAGAATTGAATTTTGGCGATTCGCCCGATGGAATGGGCATGAGCAACCCTGAATTACTTACATCGAATAGCAAACCAGCTCCACCATCTCCTGCCGACGATGCGGTGATGACCGATGAAAATAGCGACGACAATGTATTGCCGACTGTTGAAAAAGTTAAACCGAAAAAACAAAAAGTGAAGGAGTTGCCCCGACCACAAGATGGGCCGCGCATTACACAAAGCACAGACAAACCACAAGAAGTAGCCGATAGCCGCGCACTGTATACAGGTAAAAAAGGTGGCAATGAAGGGAAAACAGGAAAATCTGGAAATCAAGGTTCAAAAGAGGGCGATGATCCATTTTCATCTGTTTACAAAGGCAATGGCGGCAAGGATGGCAAAGGCAATGGCAATGGTACCGGTGGCGGCGATGGAGATGGCAATGGCCCCGGCAAAGGTTCGGGAACAGGCCCCGGAATTTCGGCCAATCTATTAAACAGAAAAGCAGTTAGTCTTCCTAAACCATCCTACAATTCAGAAAAATCGGGCAGGGTGGTCGTTGATATCACTGTCGATGACCAGGGAAATGTAATTAAAGCCGTAGCCGGTGGAAGAGGAACTACTGTTCAGGACGCAGAGTTATTTCGACAGGCAGAGGCCGCAGCACGAAAGGCTAAATTCAACCCCGATAACTCTGCACCCGAAAAGCAAATCGGTACAATTACATACAATTTCATAAGGCGTTAAAGCATGCGCTACGCTGAAGCGCTGAATTTCCTTTATTCTAAGCTACCCATGTTTACACGTGTGGGAGCACCTGCCTATAAAAGTGGATTGGGCAATATTGAAGCATTGTGTGCCGCGCTTGGCAATCCAGAAAAAAAGATTCGCAGCATTCATGTTGCCGGAACCAATGGCAAAGGCTCTACATCACACTTATTGGCCTCTATTTTACAGGAATCAGGATATAAAACCGGTTTATTTACATCGCCACATTTGAAAGATTTCAGAGAGCGAATCCGAATAAACGGAAATATGATTCCTGCGCGTCGTGTAACGCATTTCGTGGAGCAAAACCATTCGCTGTTGAACGCACTGGAACCATCTTTTTTCGAAATGAATGTAGCGCTGGCTTTTACCTACTTTGCACAAGAGCAGGTTGATGTAGCAGTTATAGAAACCGGGTTGGGCGGTCGCTTGGATTCTACCAATATTATACAACCAGATTTAAGCCTTATTACCAATATTAGTTTGGATCACGCAGATCTCTTGGGCAATACATTAAACTTAATTGCGGGCGAAAAAGCGGGTATTATAAAAAAGAATGTTCCGGTTATCATAAGCGAAACGCAAGTTGATATTCAATCTGTATTCGAACACAAAGCCTCCGAAACCGGAAGCCGCATTCGATTTGCAGGTAATGAAATACACTGGCATGCGATAAAGTGGACGAACGACAACCCACCATATCTAAACCTGAAGGGCAACTTCAAAGGCAAAAAATGGAGTATTCATTCACCACTCAGCGGGATCTATCAATCTAAAAACATTGCGGGTGTATTACTTGCAACAGATGAACTGCAAAAGCTAGGTTATACGCTTACGGATCAAAATATTCTAGAAGGAATAAAAAAAGTTACCCTCAATACAGGCCTTAAAGGTCGATGGGAAAAACTATCGGACTCACCTTCTATTTATTGCGATACGGGGCATAATGAAGCGGGAGTTGCCGAAGTACTGCAAATGATTTCACGAATTCCATTCGAAAGGCTGCATCTCGTATGGGGCATGGTTGGAGATAAAGATGTGGAGAAGATTCTCCAAATGCTTCCTAAAGATGCACTTTACTATTTCTGCAAGGCGAAAATTCCTCGCGCTATGGATGCAATAGAGCTTCAAAAGCTTGCGGCATCCCAATCACTGAATGGCAAAGCATATGCTTCCGTTAAACGAGCATTAACAAAGGCACGAAAAAATGCAGGACCAAGTGATTTAATCGTTGTTGGAGGGAGCACCTTCGTTGTTGCTGAGGTGTAATTCCAAATCTGAAGGCCTCATCAAAATAAATTTATTTGTTTTCGATTAAGCCAAATTACTATATTTGCGGCCGTTTTATGGTGGTTATAGCTCAGTTGGTTAGAGCGCTAGTTTGTGGCACTAGAGGCCGTGGGTTCGAGCCCCATTAGCCACCCAAATCAAAGGCAGGTATCCTGCCTTTTTTCATTTCATGGCTCTTATAATGAGGGATTTTGGATATTTTTTGCAATTTATTTTGCGGCATATCAAAAACCTGCTATTTTTGCCATCCGCTTTTCGAAGCTATGGTTGGTGCCTTAGCTCAGTTGGTAGAGCAAAGGACTGAAAATCCTTGTGTCCCTGGTTCGATTCCTGGAGGCACCACAAAACCTCTCAATTTCAAATATGAATAGAGAGGTTTTTTCATTTCACTTAGATTCTATACCCCGTAACAAATCGTTCGATGCCGCTTAAATCGCGAAGTATAGTAACGCGGCTAAATTGCGCTTGCCTCATTTCTGCTGCAACCATTGCCGCGCCTTTGTAGTGACACTCGAATGCGAGCATACCGCCCACACGCAAATGATAACAGGCTATCTCAATTATTCGCCTGTAAAACAGAAATGCGTCAGCGGAGGGAACGAATAAAGCCTCTTCGGGTTCAAAATCTGTAACACGACTGCTCATTTCATTCCGCTCAGATTGCGGTATGTATGGAGGATTAGATACCATCAGGTCGAATAATCCTGTAAACTGCTGTTTTTCAAAAATATCTTTTTGCAAAAAAGATACATCCAAACTTAATTCTCGTGCATTCTCAATCGCCTTCGAAATAGCGCGTTCAGAAATATCCACTCCCAATACAGTTGCTTTATTGTATAAACTTTTCAATGCCAATGCTATACAGCCACTCCCGCTACACAGGTCCACTATTGAAGCTTGGTTACACCCATTTAAAAACGGAATTACAGCATGCACCAATTCTTCTGTTTCGGGTCGCGGAATCAAAACCGATGAATTCACACCAATCCGAAGATCCATAAACCATGTATATCCCATAATGTATTGAACCGGAGCGCCATTCGCCAGTTGCTTCACAAATTTGGAATACGCCAAAAGATCGCTCTCGCTTACCCTTCGTTCGGGATTCAAATGAATTTCCATGTGCGAAAGGCCATTGATATGCTGAACGGCCATTCTAAATAAAACAAGACGTTCGGAGGGTTCATATAAAGAGGAGAGTTCCGCTTCAAAATACTGCTTGATTTGCTTAAGTGAGTTCCCTCCGATTCGCATGCTGCAAAATTGCGAAGTATCGTTTGAATACCTAATTTTCGGGAGTGGAAAATTACATGCGGCGTGCAATTGAATTGGCGGTGAACGGACTTGGTCATGTTGCACCCAATCCGCTGGTGGGCTGCGTTATTGAGCATAAGGATCGGATTGTAGCAGAAGGATGGCACCGACAATTCGGAGGCCCGCACGCCGAAGTCAATGCCATCTTATCGGCCGAAAATGCAGCGCTTCTGAAAGATGCTACACTTTATGTTACACTCGAACCCTGCGCTCATTACGGTAAAACCCCACCCTGCAGCTCGTTTATAGTGAAGCATGAAATCCCCCGCGTAGTAATCGCCACCGTTGATCCATTCTCCGAAGTTAGCGGACGAGGAATTGCAGAATTGCGTAAGGCCGGAATCGATGTACGTGTTGGAATATTGAGAGAGGAAGCCATACATATGAACCGGAGGTTTTTGACCAATCAACTCAGGAAGCGACCATATATTATCCTCAAATGGGCCCAAAGCGCTGATGGATACATGGACATGGAGCGCAAGGGAGAAATAGGGTCTTTCCGAATTTCGGGCGATGATGCTCGCCGCTTAACACACAGATGGCGCGGTGAGGAATCGGCAATTTTAGTCGGCGCCAATACGATAGTTAACGACAATCCGCTATTAACCTGCCGATATTGGGAAGGGAAAAATCCTACGCGCATTGTATTGGATCCCAATCGCAAGCTCAAAGGAACAGAAAAGGTGTTTAATTCGGATGCGCCTACAATGTGGTATACCGAAGAGTCGGGCTCACATAATGATGCATTTTATCTTCCTGATATGCTAGAAAGATTACTATTTAAGGGCATTACAAGCGTCCTCGTAGAAGGAGGAAAACACACACTCGAGCAGTTTATCGGGATGAATTTATGGGATGAGATACGGATTTTTACTTCGAACACAACCTTGGGCAATGGTCTAAATGCACCTAAGATTATGACCAAAGCGACACAATTTATTCAACTGGAGAACGACACACTTGGAATTTACTTTAACCCAAATAATTCGTTATCAGCGTTATTTCCCAATTAAAAATTCAATTTAGCGCAAGAAATTGATTTCTTTAGTGATGAATTGACCACGACACCAGACTAAAATGTAATTCCGATTAAATTGAACGCCTCAACTCAAATCAACTTCTCCTGCTCCCTGCCGAATTAATTCGGGCACATCTCCGGTACAGTCAATAATTGTAGATGGAATTAATGCACCATAGCCACCATCAACCACAAGGTCAACCAAATCTTTGTAGCGCTCATGAATGAGTTCGGGATCGGTGGTATATTCAATAATATCATCAACATCGTGCACCGATGAAGAAATAATTGGATTCCCTAATTCGCGCACCATTGCACGGCAGATTTCATTATCGGGAATTCGGATACCGATAGTGCGTTTGTTGTTTTTAAATAATTTCGGGACACTGTTGTTCGCGTTTAAAATAAAGGTGTAAGGGCCTGGCAGGCATTTCTTCAAAAGTTTGAACACCGGCGTATCGACCGGTCGTGAATAATCGGTTAAGTGAGCCAAATCGTCAAAAACGAATGAAAAATCGGCCTTCTCCGGACGAATTCCCTTTAACTGGGCAACGCGTTCTACAGCGCGATTTTTAGTTATATCACATCCAAAAGCATAAACACCATCTGTTGGATAAATAACCACTCCCCCATCGCGCAACACTTCAATAACTTTTTTTAGTTGACGCGGATCTGGAGTTACCGGGTGTATGCGCAGGAGCATAACTCAACCATTCACCTTTTTGTAATCGGCAAGAAACTTTTCAAGACCGATATCGGTGAGCGGATGCTTTAATAAATCGGTGATTACATTCAGCGGACACGTTGCGACATCGGCGCCAATTTCGGCACATTCAATCAAATGCATTGTATGCCGAATGGAGGCCGCCAATATTTGCGTTTCGTAGCCGTAATTATCGTAGATCGTCCTTATTTTACCTATCAATTCTACACCATAAGAACTTACATCATCAAGCCTTCCTAAAAAAGGTGATACATACGTTGCTCCAGCTTTTGCTGCCAAAAGCGCCTGACCGGCAGAGAAAACAAGCGTGCAATTGGTACGGATGCCTTTGGTTGAAAAATATTTGATGGCTTTCACCCCATCTTTAATCATAGGCACCTTTACAACAATCTGAGAATGAAGCGCTGCAAGATTTTCACCCTCACGAATCATCCCTTCAAAATCTGTCGATATAACTTCAGCACTCACATCTCCCTCAACAATCGAACAGATATCGATGTAATGCTGCATTATGCGATCTGTTCCACTTATGCCCTCCTTTGCCATTAACGAAGGATTTGTCGTAACGCCATCCAAAACTCCAAGATCTTGTGCCTCACGAATTTGGTCTAGATTTGCCGTATCAATAAAGAATTTCATAGTACATGTCTAATTGGTCGCGAAATTAAGAATCTATTTTCGCTTGTAAGAAACAACTTATGAACCGCAGTTTCACGAATAGTTGATAAAAGCCATCCTGTTATGCGACTGGAAGTTAAGCACTAATAATTCGCTGATACAATTGCTCGTAAACGGGAACAATCTGCTCACTCGAAAACCCGGCAGCCCTTTTTCGAGCCTGCGCCGAAAATAGAAGTCTGAGCTCTTCGTTTTGCAGCAGCTTCAAAGCATTGGCGGCCATTTCTTGAACATCACCCACATTGCTTAAAAAACCAGAATACCCTTGTTTATTTACCTCCGGGATTCCGCCGGTATTGGTCGAGATTACGGGTACACCTGAGGCTAGTGCCTCTAGGGCCGACAAACCGAAGCTCTCCGATTCTGAGGTGAGCAGAAACAAATCCGAAACGCACAAAATCTGTTCGATTGCTTTGGTTTTACCAAGAAAAATAACATCCTGAAAAACACCCAGTTCGCGCGCAAGATTCTCAACCTTAGCACGATCGGGGCCATCGCCCGCCAATAAAAGTTTACACGAAATTTCTCTGCGTACCCGTTCAAACACCTTCACAACATCAGAAATCCGCTTTACCGGTCTGAAGTTCGAAATATGCGTCAAAATCTTCTCACCATTCGGGGCATAAATGCTTCTGTGGCATTTTCCAGAAGAATTGTTGTAATTGTTTAATTCGATGAAATTGGGAATCACATCAATCGAACGGTTAACTTCAAAATAGCGTAACGTATCGAAGCGCAGACTCTCCGAAACAGCCGTAACTGCATCGCTGTGGTTAATGGCAAATTCAATTACCGGCTTATAGGATGGATCGCGACCTACCAATGTTATATCTGTTCCGTGCAGGGTTGTAATGTAGGGAACACGTTTGCCTTTTGTGCGCAAAATTTCGCGGGCCATAAATGCTGCAGAGGCATGTGGAATAGCGTAGTGTACATGGAGCAAATCAAGATTATGGTGCAAAGCCACATCAACCAACTTTGAAGTTAACGAAATCTCGTAAGGTAAAAATTCGAACAAGGGATAATTCGCAACCGGAACTTCGTGGTAAAATAAATTTCCCGAAAAGCGATCGAGACGAAAAGGTTGGCTGTATGAAATAAAATGTATCTGATGCCCTTTGTTGGCCAATTCCATTCCCAGTTCGGTGGCCACAACGCCCGAACCTCCAAAGGTTGGATAACAAACTATTCCGATTTTCATTCCAATGTTTTTATGCAAAGTGTTTGGCGGCTGAAATTCATTACTGCTTTATGCCGAATAAGCAATTCTGAACCGATAATTCCATGAATTGGTGGCAAACCGAATTTAGAATAGGTTTTGTTTACATAAGCTAAATCGACGGCTATTGCATCGAACGTGGCAATCGAAATTCGTCCGAATTTTAGTCCGATGATTTCGACCTCTCGACTATTTGCAAGTTGATCTTGAAAGCCAACCGTTAATACATCGCCCGGGTGAAAATACATATCGGGAAAGCGTTTCAACAATGCACCTTCGTCGAACACTGTTCGGGAAGCACCTGTATCGACAAGGAAACGAAGTTTTTTGCGACCAATGCATCCATCCAAAAACAATTGGCACCCGCCGTCGCTGAGCTCAACAGATGCCAATTGTAGTGTTTGTTGCATTACAATGCCTTACACAGAAGCCGAATTCGCCATGCCGTCGTAAACATCCATCACTTCCTTAACGGCAGCGGCACTTTGATTGACAAGTTCCATTTCGGCTGCATTCAATTTAAGCTCAATGATTTCTTCGATACCATTTTTGCCGAGTTTCACCGGCACACCAAGGTAAATATTCTTCAGGCCGTACTCACCATTCAACAATGCACAACAAGGGAAAATACGTTTTTGATCGCGTACAATGGCTTCTACCATTTGGGCAGCAGCTGCACCTGGCGCATACCATGCCGAAGTACCCATTAGGTTAACAAGTTCTCCGCCACCTTTCTTCGTGCGATCGATAATTGCATCGAGCTTTGCAGCGTCTATCAATTCCGTTACAGGGATACCTGAAACGGTAGTATAACGCGGAAGCGGAACCATTGTGTCGCCATGGCCGCCAAGCAACATGGCTTGAATGTCTTTAGGAGAAACGTTTAGCGCCTCGGCCAAAAATGCTCGGTAACGGGCCGTATCAAGAATTCCGGCCATACCAAACACCTTACGTGAATCAACTTTAGCTGTTAAATATGCTACATATGTCATCACATCCAGTGGATTCGAAACCACAATAATGATAGCGTTTGGCGAGTATTTGATCACATTTTCAGTAACCGATTTCACAATTCCGGCATTGGTTGCGATTAAATCGTCGCGGCTCATGCCCGGTTTGCGAGGCAGGCCTGACGTAATTACCACCACTTCTGAATTTGCAGTCTTTGAATAATCGTTTGTATACCCAACAATACGGGAATCGTAAAGATTAATCGGAGCAGTCTGCCACATGTCGAGCGATTTGCCTTCTGCAAGCCCTTCCTTGATATCGAGCAATACGACCTGATTGGCTAATTCTTTCTCGGCAATTACATTTGCGCAGGTTGCCCCAACATTACCTGCGCCGATTACGGTGATTTTCATGGATGTGATTTTGGATGGTTGTTAAGAAATGTGGCGCTAAATTAGAAATTCATTCGTTGCTACAAGCATTTCCTTCCACTACTTTTGTGAAATATGGCATTAACGAAAACATTGTACAAACGTATTTTTCTGCTGTCGGCAATTTTAGTTGTCGTTGAGCTCATCTACATTGCTGTTCGACGTGAATTTGTAGAAATAGATGCAGGCTTTTTACAGGCCATTGAATTAGTTCTTACGCTTATTGTATCGCTACTAGCCAGCACGGTTGTTTTGCGATTGACCGGAAATAAAATGTGGACCATGTTCGAGAAGGAAATGGAGCTCGAGCAGCGTATCATCATTTCGAAGCTGTACGCAATTTCGCTTTACAGCCTTGCACTGATAATTACGTTTTGGAAAGCCGGGCTTTCTCTTGGCAATATCACCTTATTTGTTGGATTGTTGGCTTCGGGATTTGCATTTGCAATTCGCGATTTATTGCTATCGTTTTTTGCCTGGTTTATTATTTTGAATAAAAAGCCCTTCCATATGGGCGACTACATTCGCATTGGTGATGATGTTGGATTGGTTACGCGCATCGGAACATTCTTTTTCACCCTTGAACAGGCCAGAAAACCCGAATACATTAAGGTTCCAAATAGCAGTGTACTAAATAAAAGTTTGCAGAATCTTGGCGAGGGTAAATTTGTTCAGGAACTATTTTTTACACTAAAAGCAATTCCTACATCCTACGAAATTGATTGCCAAGAAATTACCAATTATATCAAATCCAGATCAGCACATCAGCAACTTATTCGCATTGGACTCGTTTCCGAACTCAATGCCATTCAACTAAAAGTAGAATACACCACATCGTTCGAGCAAGAACATCTCAAAAGTGCAATTACTGCTTTTGTTTGCCAACGCTTGGAGAACTTTTTAAAATTTGGCAACCAACATTAATACCCCTAAAATGTAAGATTAAAACCAAATAAAATTACGTATAAGTCACATATTAAATAAGTTAAGAACGATTATTTTTTTTTACTGGATGTTTGAATACCCGGAAATCTTGTTTGTAACTTTTCTTTTAGTTTAGGTACTTTGATATTCCTCAAAAATTAATTTTAACCTAACCATTTCGGAATTTGAAAATTCCAATTTTTTATGAAAAAAGAAAGTCAGGCAAAAATTTTTATTGTAGAAGACGAGCCCTTCTTCGCCAACCTTATCAATTACGACCTTGAGGCGAACTATTACGATGGCATTAAAATTTATTTCAGCGGAGAAGAGGCGGTAGCAAATCTGCACCTAAAACCTCGTGTTGTGATTTTAGACCATCAACTACCGGGAATGTCTGGATTGGAGGTATTGGATAAGATTAAAGATTTCGATCCCGATATTCATGTCATTTTTCTTTCGGGTACAGGCCCTGCAATAGCTATATCGGCATATAAGCTTGGCGCCACCGATTTTATTGTGAAAGATGAAAATGCGTTTAACGAAGTTCGCAATCTTCTGAAGAGAATCTTTCAGGAAGAGAAGGCCTAAAACTTAACGCGTCTTAACCACGCGGTAGCTGCTTTCAAATCCTCCAGATTTGATATTAACCATGTAAATGCCCGGAGTTAGGTGGTTGGTTTCAATTTGAACGCGCGAGTCTTCGTCTTGCGTTATTTGCATTTCCTTTTGGTAAACGGATTGTCCAACGAAGTTAAAAATGCTCAATTCGAGTTTTTGACTTGCCCTGCTATGCGCTAATTCGACGTTCAGCTGTTCTCTAAAGGGATTGGGCCACATACGCGCGCCAACCTCTTTCTCATTAAATCCAATTTCGGTATGCGTTTCGTATTCGCGCATGTTAAGATTTGGCGCTGAACATGCCGGATGCAAAGCTTCAATGCCATCAACATCAAATCCATCGGACGATTCAGTGAAGAAACTTGCTGGAGAACGATCAGTGATGCGCAGAAATTGCAGTCCAGACATACCCGCAACTCCCAAATCGAGTGTTCCATCGAGGCACACCTCCCCTAGAGTTGTCCAGGTTATTCCATCTAAAGAACCTTCAAAATAGGCTTTTTCTGGATACGACGTGCAAAACTGCTGCCCAAATGAAGTTTCCACAACGCGCAGATCGGCACCATCTTCGTCAAATATGACATAATCAAACTTCAATACCATTGAACCATCAAAACCTAGTGTTGTGAAATTGATCCCCAAATCATCGTCCTGCGGTACACCTAATGCTTGGTTTGGATTGGTGCGAGAGGGATGGATAGCTGTACCATTTCTGCGGAGGCCCTGATTGTATGCTACAACTGTTTGCGGTGAACCATACACAAGAGCAGAAGGAACCGAATTCGCGGCAGGTCCGTTCAGACAAATGATACCATCAACATCATATCCATCAGCAATTTCGCCGTTATAGGGATGATTTAGTGGACTGTTATCGCGAAGCCGTATGAATTGCGCCCATGCCAACTGCCCAAAATCAAATGAAGCATCTTGACAACCTTCGCCGAGATAAACCCAGCGACAACCATCCTGAGAGGCAAAGGCCTGAATGCTTTCGGGATAGCGAGAACAAGGCTGGTTGCCATACGTTGATTCTACAACGCGTAAATCATTACCGGTACCATTTGCCACAGGACTTGAGAACTTTACTACCAATTCGCCGCCAAAACCTAACGAAACAAAATTCAATGCGTCGGTATTTTGCGGTTGCCCTAAAGCTAGCGCGGCATTTCGACGCTCAAGCGGAATAAGAGAACCATCGAGCCGTTTTTTCGGCGTATACGATACAACTTCTACCGCAAAACAACCATTGAACGCATTGGGCGATGGTACAGCGATATTTGATGCTTTGGAGTTATCGGAATTTGTAAAATAAAGAAAGCTTGCCACTGATATGGCAAAACAAATTCCGAACGTGAAAATATAAAGTTGCCTAACACGCAATTTATTTTTAACCGAATTTGTAGTTCTCAGGCGTAGTTTTCTTCCATTCATGGCGTGTTATCGAATCATTTCAACCGCTATTCGATAGAAACCATTAGAAGGTTACTTGTAAATTTCAAATAACAAGTAAGATTTTAAATTGATTTGAAATGTAATAAGCATTTTTAAATGCTTAGCATTACTGAAAAAACTGCGTTTATGCCCATAAAAAAAGGGCTCCCAATCGGAAGCCCTTCTTCAAAACCTAAATAAAAATTATTGTTTTACTACTTTAACAACTTCACGTCCGGTGTTAGTTTCAACCGAAATAAAGTAAACTCCAGACTTAAGATCAGAGAAATTAACGTAGTGATTTGTGGTGCTAGAAGCAGCAACATTCACTTTTTCAGATTTAACAACCTGACCAAGGAAGTTTGTTACCACTAAAGTAGCTGTGTTATCAAGCTCACCTGTAGTAATTGCAACGATTGTTTCGTCCTGGAATGGGTTAGGAAATACTTCAACACCCACTACTTCGTTTGGAGTAGTTACGTTATCGGCATAGCGAGCAGTAGAAGTTGGAGCACAAAGGCTGTTGATTACAACAACACCATCCACATCAAATCCATCAGCAGAACCACCGAATGAAGAAGCAGCAGAACGATCTGTAATACGGAGGTATTGAATTGCTCCTGCAGCACCGATATTTACTTCACCATCAAGGCAAACTTCGCCAAGGCTTGTCCAGTTTACACCATCCAATGAACCTTCGATTTCAGCTTTCTCAGGGTAAGAAGCACAAGCTGGGTTACCGAAAGAAGTTTCAGTAATCATCAAATCGTTCGCAGCAGGGTTATCGAAAATTACATAATTGTATTTCAATACGATTGAACCTCCGAAACCTAAAGAAACGAAGTTAATTACATCAGTTCCTTGTGGAGCACCCAATGCATTAGCAGCGTTTGTACGAGCAGCAGTAATTGCTGTACCATTTTTACGAAGACCTTGTGTGTAAGATACCACTTCATCAGCACCTACAGTTACAGTTGCAGGAACCGGGTTTTCTTCGTAACCGTTCAAACACATAATGCCATCAACATCGTAAGCATCGGCATTAGGAACACCTTGATAAACTGCAGAAACAGGGCTAATGTCAACAAGTTTAATGTACTGTGCCCAAGCCAAAGATCCTAAGTCGAAATCTACATCTTGGCAAGCATCGCCCAACCAGATCCAGTTGCAACCATCTTGAGAAGCATATGCACGAATAGTTTCAGGGAAACGCTCGCAAATTGGAGAACCAAATGTAGTTTCTACTACGCGAACATCATTTCCATCACCGTTTTTAATCGGGCTTCCGAACTTCAATACAAGCTCGCCGCCAAAACCAAGTGAAACAAAATTCTGAGTATCATTTCCTTCAGGAGCACCCAATGCACTTGCAGGATTAGAACGAGAAGGCTCAATAGTTGAAATTAAGTCTTGCTTTGGGCCTTGAATAAAGCTGATAACTTCTTCAGCATAGCATGAAGGAGGTAATTCTGGACAAACTTCAATTAAGCTGATGTCATCAATACCAAAATCATTTCCTGTTTTAGTAAGATTTGCATCGATGATTTTAATTTCGAGTGAACCTGTTGCAGCAGCAGTAAATGAAGCTGAATATTCAGTCCATGTAGCAATGCCTGTTGGAGAGAATGCCGAACCAATCATGTCTGCCCCAGCATAAACTCGAAGTACTGCAGGAGAAGCAGGGAAAGTATTTTGTGCATACATCGAGAAAACATATTCCTTCCCGGCTGTTACGTTAACTGTCTGACTCCATACGGTTTTAATAGTTTGTGTATTACCGTTTACCATCATGAAATTACCCGAACGACCTACGCCTACAAGTTGAGGGTGGTATGAAGCAACGTTTGGAACTACACCATACTTATTTTCATGTATCATTTCGCTGTTTCCTTCAACATCAGCTTTAAATGTGTAGCCAGATGTGAAACCACCATTGATTGGAAATAAAATGCCTCCTTCGAAATCACCATTTGTGATTAGGTTAGTACCGCACTGAGCAGATGCTACTGCTGAAGCCATAGAGAGCAATGCAGCTCCTATGAATTTGAATTGGTTTTTGTTTTTCATTGAAATTGTTTTTAGTTAGGTTTTACAAAAATTGAAAACGTGATTTTTGAATTAGAGTTACAAAAGTAAGAAAATAATCATTCCTGCAAATTTATATTTATTACGCATAATTAAATATCAGACATTTAACACTAAAACAACATTGCCACACATTTGGAAAAACATATGAATAGGTTGAATGAAAAAGTTGGATAATGTAAATTCCTCCAAGATTTGGCATGCTATCTCACTCAATACTTACACAATAAAGCGCTTTTTAGAAAGTATAGTCATGCCGTCGAGAGGACGCCAAAGTTTCAATTAGTCGGAAAAAATCTTCGCTAAACTATTTTTCACTTTGCCACCCAACTCACGTATGTCGATTAAGGCATTTTGCAACTTTTTACTTTTCCACGATTTTGCGTTATGCAATTCAGATAAAATGCTTCAGTATGCTCATAAAAAAAGGGCTTCCAATTGGAAGCCCTTTTTCAAAACCTAAACAAAAACTTACTGTTTTACAACTTTAACAACCTCTTTAGCTGTGTTAGTTTCAACTGAAATGAAGTAAACACCAGACTTAAATTCTGAGAAGTTAAGACCGTGGTTTGTTACACTTGAAGCAGCAACATTTACTTTTTCAGTTAGTACAACCTGACCAAGGAAGTTTGTTACAACTACGGTAGCCGAGTTATCAAGCTCACCGGTTGAGATCGAAACAACCGTTTCGTTTTGGATTGGGTTCGGGAATACCGAAACACCAACCACTTCATTTGGTGCAGTTACATCATCAGAAACACGAGTTCCTGAAGCGGTTGTTGGAGGACAAAGTGAATTGATGGTTACAACGCCATCCACATCATATCCATCTGCAGAACCTGAGAACGAAGAAGCAGCGGAACGATCGGTGATACGAAGGTACTGAATTGGTCCAGCAGCATCGATGTTTAATTCACCATCAAGGCAAAGCTCACCAAGATTTGTCCAAGATGTGCCGTCGAGTGAACCTTCGAATTCTGCTTTTTCAGGATATGAAGCGCAAGATGGATTTCCGAAGCTTGTTTCAACAACACGCAATTCGTTGGCAACAGGGTTTACTGCAATAACTACTGGAAATTTCAAGGTAATTGACCCACCAAAACCAAGAGATACGAAGTTAACAACGTCTGTTCCCTGTGGTGCACCAAGTGCATTTGCAGCATTCGAACGGGCAGCTACAACAGGAGATCCATTCGCACGGTTGTTTTGTGTAAATGAAATCACTTCAGATGCAGCAATTCCATCAGGAGTACATGGGATTTGATTTTCAGGACATACCTGATTGAAGCTCAAATCGTCAATACCGAAATCATTACCTTGTTTGGTAAGGTTCGAATTAACAATTTTCAATTCTACCGCTCCGGTTGTTGTTGCGGTGAAAGAAGCTTCAAATTCAGAATAAGTTGCCAAACCTGCAGGAGACGTAGTTCCTACTAAAGTAGAACCAACGTAGAAACGAAGAACTGCAGGAGAAGCAGCGAATGTATTTTGAACGTAAGCGCGGAATTTATACTCCTGACCACCAATTACGTTTACACTCTGAGCCCATACCGTTTTGATTGTTCCCGTATTACCATTTACCATCAAATAGTTGCCGGTACGTCCAACACCAACCAATTGTGGGTGATATGCAGCAACGTTCGGACCTACACCATAGGTGTTTTCTGGAATCATTTCAGAGTTTCCGGCAACATCTGCCTTGAACGTGTATTCTGATGTGAAACCAGCGTTTCCACCTTCGAAATCACCATTCACAATTAGGTTGCTAGGGTCGCATGGAGGACATACTTCTGTAAAACTAATATCATCGATACCGAAATCGTTACCGGTTGATGCAAGGTTTGAGCTAACAATTTTCAACTCTAATGCACCAGTTGAAGTTGCTGTAAAACTTCCTGCAAATTCGGCATAAGTAGCAATGCCTGTTGGAGAAACTGTTCCAACTAAAGTTGAGCCTGCATAAAAACGAATAATGCCAGGAGATGTAGGGAAAACATTCTGAACGTATGCACTATAATTGTATTCTTTACCAGATACTACATTTACATTCTGAGACCATACTGTCTTAATTGAACCAACGTTTCCGTTTACAATCAATTGGTTTCCGCTACGACCAACACCAACAAATTGTGGATGATAAGTAGCTGCATTCGCGCCAACTCCATAAGTTGTTGCAGGAATTAACTCAGAATTCCCCGCAACATCTGCCTTAAAGGTATATTCTGAGGTAAATCCTGTATTGCCGGCTTCGAAATCGCCGTTCACAACCAGATTTGTACCGCAAGGAACAACCGGAGGAGGTGTTGAACATTGCGCACCACCCGAAGCCTTCACCTTAGAATACGAGGTACCTTCAACGATCCAGAAAATACGCGTTGTATTTGGTGAGCCGGGAATGGTTACTGTTTCAAAAAAGTTATCGCCGGGAAGCGCTACACCTGAACCATTTTGAGCAGTTCCATAAACATCCCATGTGTAATTCACCGGAGATGCTGTGGCATTGCGTACTCTCCAACGACGGGTAACAGCAGGATCATTTGAACACATTGAAGTTAGATTCAAATAATTTGCCGGAGTAACATCTTCTGATACCTCAAGATTAGCTGAACTTACGCGCGATACAGAAGCCACAGCGTTGAAATTCAAGGCTGCAAACATTGCAAATGCCGCCAGTTTCAGATTGTTTTTGTTTTTCATAAAAATGAATTTTGGTTAGGGTTTACAAAAATGGAAAACGTAAAATTTTAATTTGGGTTACAAAAGTAAGAAAATTTTCATTTGTGCAAATTTATTTTTTAGATGGACTTCACAAAATCAACAATTTAATTTCAAATTAATATTCCATAATCTATCTGTAAGGCGAATTTATTAAGTATGAATAATCTTCAATTCGTTCTTTTTAGGGCTCTTCATTCCCTAAATCGAGAAATGCTGACTAATAAAATAACCAATAGATGCAGAACTTTTGATCCAGAAATTCCTTGAAC
>JBKCFX010000308.1:0-11869 GCA_046303595.1 Bacteroidia bacterium | reverse complement strand
TGGAGGCCGAAGGTGTTTCGGTGGCCCATTACGACATGCGTTTTGTGAAGCCGCTCGACGAACACATGCTTCACGAAATTTTTACTGAGCATTCGAAGGTAATTACCGTTGAGGATGGCTGCATTCAAGGTGGCTTCGGATCAGCCATTCTGGAATTTATGGCCGATCATGGATATTCTGCAAAGGTTAAGCGTTTAGGTATCCCAGATCGTTACATCGAACACGGAACGCAACCTGAGTTATGGAACGAGTGCGGCTACGATGAGGTGGGCATTTACAAAGCGGCGTTTGAATTCTCTGAAGTAATTGCGGTTCGTTAAGTTTCGATTCTGCTGATTATTACTGTTAACTCAGCGTTTATTGTTTTTTGAAGCATCTTGCATAACTTGGCGAAAATTTAATTTTCGAAAGCTATGTGCAGAATTTTATCCGCTTTACTCCTTTTATTAAATGTTTCACTTTTTGCCGCACCCGGCGATACAACGCTGGTGGTAAGTCACGACAGTGTGCACATCGAAACCGGTGGTGGCTATACCGATTATCCTTCGTGGGTGGTGTTTCCGCAGGCAGACATGCACAAGGTGATTTTGAATTTAACGTTCCGTTGTCCGTTTGGAGAAAATTGCGGCGAATGGGATTACCTGAACTACATTTATCTGAAGCGTCGCGGTATGCAAGACACCCTGCCACTCAATATTGAACTGGCACGTTACATTACACCGTATGGAAACTCTTACAACCAAGCCTGGAAAGGCGCGTGGAAAATTGACGTTACCGATTTTGCTCCTTTGTTGAAAGACTCGCTCGAAATTGTGTACCGTCATACCGGGTATGAAACCAATGTGGGGCGCGGATGGAATATCAACATGTGGTTCGAAATGGTTGAAGGAATGCCGATACGGCCATTCGTAAAAGTGAACAAATTGTGGAATGGCAATTATTCCTACGGAAATCCTGATAATCCTATCAATACCCAACTGGGTTCGCGAGAGGTAACACTGGATACAGCAACGCAATCCATTCGCTCCTACATCGTTCAAACGGGCCATTCGTTTGGTGATCCTGAGAATTGTGCCGAATTCTGCCCCAAACAACGCACCCTTAAAATGGACGGTACAACCTATTTGCAGAAATACGTATGGCGCGATCAGTGTGGCGAAAACCCTAACTTTCCACAGGCCGGAACCTGGATTTACGACCGCAGCGGCTGGTGCCCCGGCGATATGGTGTATCCCGATTTTGCAGACTTAACGGTTGAGCCCGGTACTGCACATAGCTTCACTTGCGAAATGCAAAACTATGTGAATCAGGGCGGTTCGAGTCCAAACTACGTTATCGAGTCGTTCCTTTTTGAATACGGAGCGCCTACGTTTACGAATGATGCCTCCATAGAAGAAGTATTGGCGCCCAGTGAGGATTATTATCATGCACGTTTTAATCCGATTTGCGGATCGCCCCGCATTGTTATTCGAAACAACGGCTCGGCACCGCTTACTTCGGCGCAAATTGCCTACGGAGATGCCACCGGATGGCAAAGTACGTTTAATTGGACAGGTAATCTCGGCTTTATGAAATCGCAGGAGGTAGAACTTCCGGCCACCGTTATATGGAACAATGCCGGCACCTTCAAAGCTTCCATTACACAGGTTAACGGCCAGGCCGACGAATATGCTCCCAATAACACCTTTTACACCCGTTACGAAGCGCCATTAAGTTTACCCGATTCGTTTGTGGTAAATGTTAGAACCAATAATTTTGGTGGCGAATATTCGTGGACTATTGTGGATGACGAGGGAAATATGGTTGCTTCGCGTTCGGGTATGGCCAATGCAACCGAGTACAAAGACACTGTTCGTTTGGGCTATGGATGCTATACATTCAGGCTAAACGATGCCGGAGAGGATGGACTTTCGTGGTGGGCGAATACGGCTGCAGGATCTGGATTTGCCCGTTTACGGCGTGCCGATGCGAGTGGTTTTCTAAAAACGTTCGGAGCCGATTTTGGGTCTTTTGTGCAGGAAGATTTTACGGTTGGCGGTGCACTGGGAGTTACAAACGTGGCAACACAGGATGTAAGGGTTAAGGTGTTCCCCAATCCGGCCGAATATGCTGCTTGGCTGCAGGTCTTGCTCGATAAGCCCGAAAAAATTACGCTACAGACCTTTGCGCTCGATGGCCGTTTGGTAAACGCACGCGAACTACAGGCAAACGATACGTTCTACGAAAACATACTCGATATATCGATGGCTTCGGGAATTTACATCACGCGGGTAACCAGCAAAGACTGGAGTAAAACGGTGAGATGGGTTGTGAAGTGATTGGCTGAAAGTAAAAAGTAAGAAGATTGTATTGGTATTGCTCGGTTTGGATTAATCGTGTTGCTTTTGAAATAAATCAAATACAGCAATGACTACAGCAGAAATCAATAAAAAAACTTGATTTCAAACCAACATTACGCAACAAAGCGATTCCCTGAGTTTAAGCACCTGGGGCGGTAACGGGCTGTATTTCGTGCACATTGTCGATCCGCAAGGCAATACCATCGACATTCGAAAAATAGTGCTGCAGTAATTCACTCGCCCAGCACAATACCCTTCAAACCGCTATCGCTCTTCCCCATTGAGCGGTAGCGGTTTTGTTTTGGTTATTTTGTAGGTAAGTCGAAATGGCCAAACAGGTGACCTCGATTTGGATTTATGCTGTCTTGCAGATTCGTCTAACTTTTGAAAAAATCTCATTAATTTACTGAACAACAAAGGGCTTGGTCAATGTTCCATCTTCTGCTACAATACGACACAAATAAACGCCCGAAGGAAGGTTAAGTGCATGCTTGTAAGCTTGCTTTCCTTGATGCATTCCGCTGAAAATTAAGCCAAGATTGCGGCCTGTAGCATCGAGCAATTCAATGCTTATGCGCTCTTCGCTTGAGCTAGTGTAAACAACATCAACCTGATCGTCTGCCGGATTAGGGAAAATACTCAGTGCGTTTTTATTTCCCGCATTTGCACTGCCTGCAGAAGTAACATCCACAAACGAATATTGCGCAATGTCGGAAATGGTATAGGTAACAGGCGCCGCCGTATTGCGGTTGATAATCATGGTCGAAACTCCAAACTTGATACTGCGGATTTCGGGAACCAAATAACTATCAGTAGCGCCGTTATTGAGTTCTACCACCATTTGGTTTTGGGCTTGTGCGCCAAAAGTAAACGCAAGCAGCAACCCTGTAAAAAGGGTTTTAATGGAAATGGTTTTCATGGTTTTCTTTTTTGATTTAGATAAAACTTTGGCATAGATACTCATATTTCACAAGATATCAAACGCTTAATCTTTTGTTGCGTAAAATTTATCAACGATGACTTGAGTAAATGTGATGCTCGGTGAAAATTCAGAAACGCAGGATTAGTGGTTTATTTCGATTGCTTTTTCTGGAATTAAGCGCCCGTAAATTCTTCGAAATTCTCACGGTTTATAAGTCTGGCTGTATGTGCAGGATAGGCTTGCTGGAAAGAAGCAGGAAACCGAAACTGATTTTCTTTCCATTTAAATTCATAGGCATTGAGGCTCCCATCGCGTTCTTCGATGTAATCAATTTCCGCCCCGTCGCGGGTGCGCCAGAAATAAGTATTGGCATATAGCTCTGAGTAGGCATTGAATTTCATGCGCTCAGCAACTAGAAAGTTTTCCCACAGCGCCCCTTTATCGGAGCGCATTTCTGGCGGCAAAAAATTACTGATGAGCACATTGCGTATGCCGTTATCGTAAAAATAGTACTTCTTTCCTTTTTTAATTTCGTTGCGCTGATTTCTACTGAAGGCCGAAAGTTTAAAAATGACAAATGCTTTTTCTAACAAATCAAGGTATTTTTCTACGGTTGCAGTATTGATATTGCCGATGGTCTGAGCCAGTTCATGATAGCTTACTTCGCTTCCTACCTGCAATGCAAGCGCTTTCAATAATTTTTCGATGTGCCCCGGCTTTCTAACCTCTTCCAATTTCAGCACATCTTTATAAAGATAGCTATTCGCAATTTCGATCAGGACTTCTTTTTCGTTCCCTGCCCTGTTCAGCACTTCGGGATAAGCGCCAAATACCAAACGGGTATCTAACAATCTTTTGGCTTCCAAAGGCGAGGTGTTCTGTACAATTTCGGAATAGGAGATGGGGAAAAGATGGAGCGTTTTTTTTCGGCCTGTTAATGGCTCTGCCGGGTTGTTTTTCAATTCAAATGCAGAAGATCCTGTGGCAATGAGCTGAATGTCGGGTCGGTTATCGTAAACGAGTTTGAGCTTTTTTCCGATATCCGGTCTTTGTTGGGCTTCATCGATGATCACAAGACGGCTTTCGGGTCCAAACAACTGAAGCAGTTGCGTACTTGTTTTTGCCTTTTCAAATGCCTCGGCAATATCTGCCTCATCGGCATTGAGCCACACGGCAGGGCAGTCCATTTTTTTTGCCAATTCTTTGAGCAGCGTGGTTTTGCCCACCTGTCTTGCCCCTAAAAGGATAATAACCTTCCCTTTAAAACACTGCTGCTGAAGATTTTCTATCAATTTTCTGTGGTACATGCGCTACAGAATTTTAGACAAATATGCCTAAATTTTATAATATAATCGAAATTTTAGGCGTAATTTTTAGATTACATTCTGAATATTCGGCATCTCAAATCCGTGTACCGAAAAAAACCTCAGTTTTCGGCGAATAAACAAAACTGCTAATCGGTGTAGGTTTCGCCTATTTTGAAAGGCTTATCGCTGCTGCGTTTTGTTAAAGGTTTTAAGGCATAAATTCTCAATTCCCGAAAGACAATAATGCTTATTCTTTTGATGTGTAAAATTTATCCACGAATCCTGTTATTCCTCTCCGAATTGGGGCAAATGGATTCTCTCCACAATCGAAACCCTCGCCAATTTTGTCCATGCTTATCCAATCGAAACAACGCGCACGGGCAATAACTTCAGGGTGAGCATCTATATGCCAAGCAAAAACGCCGTTGTGTTCGAGCCAATCAGCCTTCCATTCAAAATTAGCGTCGTAGCGCCCAAACAAGGTAAAATCGCTCGAAAAATTGCTTTGCGCATTGTAATGCAATCCCTTTGCTACCAATTCATCCAAATAAAAATCATCGGTATTCATCTGCGCAATCAAGAAAAGTTCATCATCTTCCTGTCGCGTTTCCATTGTGTCCATCCGATAATCAATCCTGAATTGATCAATACCACCGGGATATCGAATCGCAACCGCGTCTTTCCGAATAATTAAATTGGCCAAGTGTAGATAAACAGGCATACATTCCCAATTATGGTTTCAGGCAAAATTTCAATACCACCGGCTGATGATCCGAATGTTTGAACTGCAAATCTATTCCGCGTACCTCAACCACTTCAACATTCGGCGAATGCACGAAATAATCAATCAGCGTTGTGTAGGTTTCGCCTGCTTTGTATGGTTTGTCGTTGCTGCGATTTGTTGGGGTATTCCTGTCGTATGACACACCAAAACCATTTGGGAATTGTTCGGCTGTTACTGCCTGAGGTGTATATCCTTCGGGCATCTTCGCATTGAAATGCGTCGAACTCAAGCCGGGTGGAACCTGATTCCAATCGCCACCGATGAGCACATAATTGCCTTTTTTCGACTCGGCTTCGTAGCGTTTTTTTAGGTATTCGAGCTCTTGCTTTTTAATTTCACCCGTAGCATCATACGCTGTGTTGTTCGTATTTACGATGAGCAATTCCTTGCCGCCTGGCAGTTTAAACTTCTGTTCCAAGGCGCAACGGTCGAGCATGTACAAACGTGTGGGCCAATCGAATCCACCCGGATATTGCAATCGCAGCGACGCCTGCGGTTCGAAACGCGAATACGAAACCAATCCACCGTAGGTTTTTCCATAGGGCGTGTAAGGAAATGCAAATGGAACGGGTACAAATTTCACATCGTAGTTGAGCGCAAAACACGAAGCAAAGCCGGGTAAAACGGTTGCGATGCTTTCTTGCTGATTGGTGTAATAGCTACGTTTCGAATCTTTATCGACTTCCTGCAACAATACAAAATCGACCGAATCGCGGTAGGCAACAATAAAGGCTGAAATCCCTTTCAGAAAACGAATGTTCTGCTCTTCATTGGGACGAACCATTTTTCCGCCATCGTTAAAAAAGTCCACCTCTGAGCCCAAGCCGGCATAGCCAATGTTCCAAATCAAAGCAGTGAAGGTATCGCCTTCGATTTTAGCGGCCTTCCCATTCAACACAAGCTGCTCCTTGCTTTCGGGCGCGGGCCGGTAATCGGTAAGTGTAGAAAATGCAAGCAAGCCGGCAAATGCCAGTACGAACAAGGCCAAAAGCCTTAAAGACCATTTGAGGAGAGTACGCATTGGATGCTAATTTTCACCAAACCTACAAAATGAATTTATTGTTCAATTGTATTTTGTTCTTCATGCATATTTATCGACCTTTGAATCTAAAGTTGAAAATCAATGAATGCAGCCGACACTATCAGAAACAGTATAATCGACAGACTGCTTGCCATTTCAAATACAGAATACCTGAAAGCACTCTATAAACTCGTTGAGAACAGCTCCTTCGAAAACGATAAAATTAAATTATCCGAAACGCAGAAAATGATGCTTTTGATGAGTGAAAATGATATTGTTAATGGGAAATTAATTGACAATAATCAACTTGAAAAAGAAGATCTTAAATGGTTGAAAGATCAATAGTTTGGACTGAAACTGCTGTAAAACAAAGAAGAGAAATTCTCAGGTATTGGACAATTCGCAATGGTACCACATCCTTTGCAGAAAGATTAATAAAATTAATTTCGAAGCAGCTTCAAATAATTGCCTTACAACCTGAATCCTTCAAAGAAACAGAATTCCCGGCTGTTAGAGAATCGGCGATGGGGCATTTCAGTATTTATTATAAAACACAAGATAATCAATTGATTATAATGGCCTTTTGGGACAACAGGCAAGATCCTAAAAAGTTGTTGGAAATGTTAACTGGGGAGAAGCAATAAACATCTTTTTTCGCCTTAGCATATTTTTAATTCTGCATTTAAAACAAATCAAACTCAACCCAAACAGCGCCTTAGCTCTTCAAACGAGAATAAAAACGCTGCCTTCAAAGAGCCTTTTATCACACCCTTTTCGGCATTCATTTTTTTATATTTTTACGCTTCCAACCCGAACGATGTACCATACCGATTTCAACTGGCGAACAGGCACCGATCAGCTTAAGATATACGGACAGGTGTGGCAACCCTTGCCCGGCAATGAAGTTAAAGCAGTTATTGCTTTGGTGCATGGAATGGGCGAACACAGCGGTCGCTACCGCCGTTTTGCCGAATACCTAACCGGAAAAGGAATCGCCATTATTTCGTTCGACCAACGTGGGCATGGAAAATCGCAGGGCAAGAAAGGACACATCACCCATTACAATCAATTGCTCGATGGCATCGATGAACTGCTCGAACGTACCCGCCTTCAATTTAAAGACAAACCGGTTTTTCTTTACGGACACAGCATGGGCGGCAATCTCGTACTCAACTATGCCCTCAAAAAACCACATAAAGTTAAAGGCTTGATCGTTACCGGTCCCTTGCTACGTCTGGCATTTGAGCCACCGATTATTAAAGTTAAACTGGCGTATTTGATGCGGAACCTGTATCCATCTTTTACCCTTGGTACAAATTTAAACACCGAACATCTGAGCCGCGATAAAGATGTGGTGAAAGCATATCAGAAAGACCGTCTGGTGCACGATCGCATCAGTTCTTCGTTTTTTATCAATACCTACGAAGCCGGATTGTATGCACTGCAGCATGCCAATGAATTAAAAGTTCCAACATTGCTCATGCACGGCGGGGAAGATAAAATCACTTCGGCCGATGCTTCCGAAGAGTTTGCAAAAAAAGCGCGCGTAGTTTGCGATTTTGTGCGTTGGGACGGCATGTACCACGAAATCCACAATGAGCCCGAGAAAGAAGCGGTGCTCGATCAGGTTGGCGATTGGATTTTCAAACAACTTGAAGGATGAGGGAATTGTTCCTGCGCGAAAACCGTTCGGCGCTGATTCTCATTACCGTTGCGGCTCTTGGCTACTTCGTTGATATTTACGACCTCATTCTTTTCAATGTTGTTAAGAAAGAAAGCCTCATAAGCCTTGGGTTTAGCACAGAGGCCGAATTGAAACAATACGGCATTAGCTTGTTTAACTGGCAAATGGGCGGAATGCTGGTTGGCGGGGTAATTTGGGGAATTCTGGGGGATAAAAAAGGCCGGCTCAAGGTATTGTTCGGATCCATTCTGATGTATTCGGCAGCTAACATTGCCAATGCTTTTGTAACCGATATCGATGCGTATGCGGCTATTCGTTTCATTGCCGGTGTTGGACTGGCTGGTGAGCTCGGTGCCGGAATTACGCTGGTTTCGGAAGTGATGAGCAAAGAAAACCGCGGCTACGGCACCATGATTATTGTAACCTTCGGCGCATTGGGCGCAGTTTTGGCCGCGCTGGTGGGAGGCGAAAGTCACTGGATTGCCGACTTAACTGGCAACGCGCTACAAAACTGGCAAATTGCCTACATTATTGGAGGCTTGTTGGGTTTGATGCTGCTTGCTCTGCGCATTGGTACATTGGAGTCGAAAATGTATCAAAACCTTCACCACGAGAATGTGAAACGAGGCGATTTTCTGTCGCTTTTTAAAACCCCAGCAACATTTGGCAAGTACATGAAATGCATATTGATAGGTCTTCCTGTTTGGTATGCCGTGGGAATCCTCATTGCCTTGGCGGAGAACTTTGGCGGAACCCTCCTGCAGGTTGATGGGAAGGTGGTGAATGGGCAGGCCGTGATGTTTGCCTACCTCGGACTTTCGGCCGGCGATCTATTGAGCGGATTGCTTAGCCAGTGGATGAAAAGCCGTAAAAAAGTGGTGATTTTGTACTTGGGATTCTCGGCTTTCGTAACGTGGATGTATTTCGGTACCACAGCCGGACGTGGCACCGATTGGTTTTATTTTGTGTGCTTTCTGGTAGGTGCAGGAACCGGATTCTGGGCACTGTTTGTAACCATCGCCGCCGAACAATTTGGAACCAACATTCGCAGCACAGTAACCACAACCGTTCCCAATTTTGTGCGGGGTGCGGTTATTCCCATTACCGCAGGATTTCGCGCCTTAGAAACACAAATTGGAACCATGAACGCGGCTGTTTCAGTTGGTGCAATCTGCATAGGCTTGTCGCTTTGGGCCATTCTAAGTGTTAAAGAAACCTTCGGCAAGGAGCTCAATTACGTGGAAGTGCTTTAATCGAAAGTTAAACAATCGAATTTTAAGTTAGGGTAGATCAAGTCAGCGTGCAGGTTTATGGGCTGTGGTTATTCTGTAAGTCTTTTGACTATTTTTCATCGCATCTAATTCTCTTCCAATATTTTCAATAGATGTTTATTTAAATACAATTTTTCTTTTCCCACTTTGACTGAAGTCAAAAATCCGTTTTCCTCTAGCATGATTAAATAATTTCCGACTGTTTTAGGGTTGCCGATATTTTTATCAATCAAATGCTGGCGTTTAGTGTAAGGCAAGCGAAATAAAATCTCCACCAAGTCTTTTGAATAGATTTTCGGAAGTTTTGCTTTTATTTCTTCTGAACTTTTTGTCATTGTAGTTATTATTTTATTCAAACGCACTAAACCTCTGGTTGATGTTTCTTCAATCATATCCAACATAAACAAAATGTAATTTTCCCAATCGTTATTTTCGGTTACGCCACGTAAACACGCGTAATAATCTGCTTTATTTTTATTAATGTATTCACTAAGATAAATCGCCGGTGTGTCGAGCAAGCCCGAAAGTTTGAGATACAACAACAATAGAATTCTACCAGTTCTTCCATTACCGTCAGAAAATGGGTGAATTGCTTCAAACTGGTAGTGCATTAATGCCATTTTTATGAGGGGGTCGATGGTTTCATCTTCATTTATGAACTTTTCTAAGTTTTTCAACTTCTCACGAATAATTGATTCTCCGCTTGGTGGTGTATAAATCACCTCGCCTTTTGTGTTGCTCAACGTAGTTCCAGGTGTGTTGCGAATAGAAGCTGTATTTTGTTTTATGCACTGCACAATACTTACACAAAGATTTGTCGTGATAAACGGTTTCCTTTTAATTTGTTCCAAGCCTAACCAAAGTGCTTCTTTGTAACTCAAAACTTCCTTTGTGGCTGAATTTTCCACTTTTTTTTCGGCAACTAATGATTTATAAAGATCATCGTTTGTTGTGATGATGTTTTCTACTTCAGAACTTGCTTTTGCTTCTTGCAAATAGATCGTGTCTATAAACAAAGTTGGATTGGGCAAATTCAAAAGTGTTCCGTTAAGTTGAGCCAATGCTCTACCTGCGGATATGGTTTTACGTAGGATGCTTTTTGTTTCTATGTCTGCATTTGGAGGTAGTAATGGCAGGTCGTTGTACGGTATTTCTCTGTTGAATTTACTCATTTTGTTGACGTGTGTGTTTTATGCTCGTTGTTAAAACAAGGGCAAAAATAATGAAAATACGCCCTCGTTCAATGCATAAGGGTGAATTTTACGCTTGTTCGTATTTAGCAGGTGTGAAGCTCATATTGCTTGATAAAATTGAGCGGGCTGAAAAAGAATCAGAAAGAGGAGAAACTATCACAGAAGCCGAATTAGAAAAAGAGATTGAGAAATGGTTCAACTAAATTGGACGCGCATCGCAGTCGAAGATTTGAATAACATTTGTGAATTTACATTCATCAAGTTGCTTTGACGTTTTCCGCTCATTTGAACCAGTATTACCCCAAAACCCGCAAGGCGCAAAGCCGCAGACCCTTATGTGAATGACTATTTGAACCAATGTCGAAACATAAACAGAAAACCATAATTTTGAACCCACAAACGATGTAAAACATGAGATAGAACAAAATACAGCCTCGAGGGCTGACACAACATATTGCGTTTAGCAACTCCTGAAACTGAAAACTAGGAATCTTCAATCAAACGGGGGTAAGTGCATAAACGCTCACGCAAGGCGTGGGCTTTATCATTTCCCGTTTGCCGGTATCCTAGTACCTCAGTTTCGGTTTGGTAACTGTCCCACGCTGATTTTTTTATTCACGCTACTGCGGGGCAGGGTAGAAAAACAAAACCTTAAAAACAAACAATGAAAAATCTAGTTTTAACCGCAGCTGCATTACTCGGATTAGCCGCTGCAAGCATGGGGCAAACACTGCCTGCGTATTTACCCACCGATGGCCTCGTTGGCTGGTGGCCGTTTAATGGAAATGCCAATGATGAGAGCGGGAATGGGAATGATGGGATTGCCAGCAATGTTATTTACGGTACCGATCGTTTTGGCAATTCGAATTCAACAGTTCAAATCGAAGGACAAGCAAACAGAATCGTTACCGTTAGTAATCCAACAAATTTAAATTCAAATATTAAGACATTTTCTGCTTGGATTAAATTTCCAACCGCCTTAAGTTCTGGACTTTGGTATAATGAGATAATTCTTGCTGAACCACTTCCCAATAGTGGTAATGCATGTTACTTACAGATTTTGGGAAATAATCCGAATTATATCTCAGCTAATTCAATCTACAAATTTGCATATTCAGCATGTTCGGCTCCATATCCACCTCAGTTAAATACTAATTCTTGGGAACATGTTGTTTGTATTGCAGATATGAATGATATGTACATCAAGTACGCGTTGCGCGGTTGAAAACTCTTTAAAATATTAATAAGTAAAGGTTGTGCAATACTCATATAATGAGTAATTTAAGGCAAATCTTCTAACATTTTCCTTATGCACAACCTTCAAAGCAATTTACAAAAAATCCAGACC
>JBKCFX010000307.1:0-1268 GCA_046303595.1 Bacteroidia bacterium | reverse complement strand
CGCAGCAGCACCTCCAAATTTCGCTCTCGGAATTTCAATATTCATCAGGTAGTCGATGGATTGATCCAAACCGCTTTTCCCGCCGAGTGTCGATGCCATTCCGCCAATTTTGGTATCAAATGGCTGCAGAATAACTTCCCCGTTAACGATAGTGAATCCTGCTTTTGCGCCATCGAATGCCCAGGCGTTCATTCCGGCAATCTTTAAACTTTCGGCCACTTTTTTCACCGGTTCAAATCCGCTGAGGGTAACTTTCCCAAGAACCAATGTTCCGGCTCCATTTACGGTTTTTAAGTCGGGATAGAATGCTTCATCGGCCTGGCAAGCAAAGTGAAAGTTTTCCAACGAAACGCTGCCTCTTGCGAAAGCTGCTGCCGGAGCAAGCGATTTGAGACTTGCAAAGGTTTTCGAACATTGACCAATGTCGAGGTTGCGCATGTCGAGCTGCAGATCGATCTTCGGTCCCTTGTCGTTACGCGTATCATACAATCCACCAAATTCGATGCGGCCTCCAAGTGTATTCAGCGCCAGATTGCGGATGTCGATTTGCCCGTCGCGCACCTGCAGCGTTCCGTTTAAATCGGCAATGTCCATGTTGTCGTAGATGAGGCGTTTAACGGATGCCGTGGTCGTGAAATCGAGATTCTTCGGCACACGGATGTATCCCGAAACATCTTGCTGTCCTTCGGTAACCGTGGCCGTATCGGTGGTGCTCATAAACGGATTCACATCGAGGTAATTCGACTGAATATCAAGCTTTCCTTTCAGCAATTCATCCCGCAGCGCATAGGCCAAATAGTTTTGCACTTCGCCCGATGCAGTAATGTCGCTCTTGCCGGTTTTCAAGCTGAGGTTCTGCAGTTTCATGAACTTTGGTGTAATCTCCATCGAAGCATTGCGGATGTTTACCGTTTGCGGCAAATCGGTTGAGGTGTAGTCGAAATTGCTCAACTGAATCGTTCCGTTCGCATCAAAGTCTTCGTATTTCCCGGCATCGAGCAATGCAAGTCGGCCTGCCATTTTCACATCTGCATTAAGCAAACCGCTGAGCTTGGTTGCTTTGTCGAGCGGCACGAAATCGTCGATCGCACCCAGATCGATGCGTGTCTTCAGACTAAAAACAATGGTAGGATCAGAAATTGGTCGGGTAAGCAAGAACTTTGCGTCGAGCGGAAAACTACCGAAATCGGCGTGCAACGATCGCATTTCTACAACGGTCTGATCGGGCTGCGAGCCTTTGTTTACAACCGAGAGATCGAGCTGGATTC
>JBKCFX010000306.1:0-2216 GCA_046303595.1 Bacteroidia bacterium | reverse complement strand
AACATATTCGCCGCTTGCTAAGGCCACTGCCTGATTGTTGGCTTTTGAAAAGCCGGTATTCTCGGTATTGGCAATCAGTTTTACCTGCGGAAATTTTTCACGCACCATGCGCACCGAATTGTCGACCGAGTGATTGTCGACAACGAAAACCTCTCCTTCAATGCCGTTCAGCGCTTTATACACCGAACGCAGGCATTGTTCCAGAAAAAAGGTTACGTTGTAATTGACAATAACGACCGATAACTTCATCCGTTATGGAATGTTCATGTATTTGTGCGTTTGCAAAGATATCCGCCAAACAGGATTTTCCTTTACAAAATCAATTATCTGTGGGAGCATCTGTTCCGATTTGCTCCACTCGGGCTGCAGAAACAACAGGCAACGATCAGAAACTTCTGCTCGATATTGTTCGGCCCATTCGAAATCGCGTTTATTGAATACAATTACCTTCAGTTCGTCGGCCCGCTTTAAAACAGCGGTAATTGGCTTTTTGAATTTCTTTGGCGATAAACATATCCAATCAAAATTGCCCGAACGCGGGTATGCACCGGATGTTTCCAGAAAAACCTTTAATCGCGAGGCTTTTAACAATTGCGTTAAAGGTTCCAGATTATACAATAAGGGCTCTCCGCCGGTAATTACAATCGATCTGGCCTTGAACGAAAGTGCCTTATTTACCACATCCGAAATTGGTGTTAGGGGATGAAGCGTTGGATTCCAAGATTCTTTTACATCACACCAATGGCATCCCACATCGCATCCGCCAAGCCGTATGAAATACGCGGCAAATCCGGTATTTCCACCTTCACCCTGAATGGTGTAAAAATCTTCCATCACCGGAAGAACTTCGCCATGCTCGAGTGCTAAACGAACATTGGCGGGCAATGTGGCTTTTAAATCCTTGTATTCCGGCTCCACGCTTCGAATGTATTTTGCATTAATGCGGCAATGGTCATCGCCCCGACTCCACCCGGAACCGGTGTTATCCACGATGCTTTCTGACGTACTTCCTCAAACGCGACATCGCCCTTTAGCGTATATCCTTTGGGACTCGATGTATCGCTTATGCGTGTAATTCCAACATCTACCACAATTGCACCATCTTTCACCATATCGGCCTTTACAAACTCTGGTTTTCCCAACGCAGCTACGAGTAAATCGGCCTGCATTAAAATTGCTTGAATGTTTTTTGTCTTGCTATGGCATAGCGTAACGGTACAATTGCCAGGCTCTGCATTACGTGCAAGCAAGACGCTCAAAGGACTCCCAACAATATGACTTCGGCCCAACACCACTGCATGCATTCCGGCGGTACGAATGCCATTGTGCTCTAACAACATCATGATTCCTTTTGGTGTTGCCGGAATAAACGAAGGCAAGCCAAGCATCATACGGCCCAAATTTTCGGGGTGGAAACCATCTACGTCTTTGGCCGGATCTATTGCAAGTGTGATCGTATTGCTGTTGATGTGTGCCGGTAAGGGCAACTGCACCAATATGCCATCTATTGAGGCGTTGGCATTGAATTTATACACGGCATTCAACAACTCAGCTTCTGAAACATTGCTTTCGAAACGAAGCAAGGTCGACTCATACCCAAGCTCCGCACAGGTCTTCACCTTTGAGGCGATATACGTCTCGCTGGCGCCATCATTGCCAACCAAAATAGCTGCCAAATGCGGCTTTCGAATTCCTTTTGAGGTTTCGACCAAAACCTGTTGAGCAATTGTTGATTTGTACGCCTGAGCACAGGCTTTCCCGTCGAGCAACTGCATGTTACTGACGCATTTTCGGCATATTGCGCATCATCGAAGCCATTGCCGCCGGGTTGTTCATCATCTTCATCATCTTACGCATTTCCTCGAACTGCTTTAGGAGTTTGTTCACATCCTGCAAGGTTGTACCGCTGCCTTTTGCAATGCGCGTCCGGCGACTGCCGTTAATAATCGAAGGCTCCTCGCGCTCTTCCGGGGTCATGGACATGATTATGGCTTCGATGCTTTTGAATGCATCATCGTCGATATCGGCATCCTTAATTGCTTTTCCGGCACCCGGTATCATTCCTACCAAATCTTTGATGTTGCCCATTTTTTTAATATGCTGAATCTGCTCATAGAAATCCATTAGATTAAACGTGTTTTTCGCAATTTTTTTCTGAAGTTTCCGCGCTTGCTCTTCGTCAAAATTCTCCTGTGCACGCTCAACCAGCGAAACAA
>JBKCFX010000305.1:0-1967 GCA_046303595.1 Bacteroidia bacterium | reverse complement strand
AAGGCAGCCAGAGCTTTAGCGTCAGAATATTTAAATGATAAAGACTTAACTGCTTTTACCGCTATAGACCTGGATACGTTTTATGAAGCGCGGTGAAATTTGGTTAATCAATCTTGATCCGACCATAGGGTCAGAAATAAGAAAAACAAGACCGGCCGTAATCGTAAATTCAAATGCATTAGGGAGACTGCCGCTTAGTATCATCGTTCCAATTACAGATTGGAAAGAAAATTATACAATTGCTCCCTGGATGATTCATCTGAATCCTGATGCTTTAAATGGACTTTCAAAATCCTCCGCAGCAGATTGTTTTCAGGTGAGGTCTGTTTCTCATTCAAGATTTGTAAAAAAATTAGGAATACTAAATGCAGCCTTAATGCAAGAGATTAAGAATGGACTTACATCCGTTATGGAGCTTAATTAGCTTTCATATTGAATTTTGAAAACCTGTAGAATTTCAAAAAATCAAAATCATAGCGGGACGTGTGAATTTTGAAGAATTGTATCATACTTTCACGCCCTTAGAATTCAAATTTTGGCAATACTTACGAAATCGACTTCCGCACCCGCTCGGCGTAATTGCGCAAGGCAACCCGAAGCTCGACGCCATTGGCAGCCATGTCTTCCTTAATGGCAATAGCTGAAATTACGTGCGTAAGCTGTTCTCCTTCATCATCGCCCGGCACCTCAAATGGAGGCTTTTCTTCGTTAAGAATAGACGATTCGGCAAACTTGAGCTCTTCGATGGTGTGTTTCTCGGCAAGCGAGCGAATTACCGGTAATTTCATTGCAGCTGGGATAAAAGTTCAACAACCGATTCTTCCTTAGACGTTGCTCGACCAGCCAAGCGCTGACCATTTTTAAACACAGCAAAATACGGTAGATTATCTACCCCGCCTGCGTGCCTGGCCTGTTCATTTTCTTCTGCATTAACATCGAGAAAAACAATTCCGGCAAAACGCTCATCGTCAGACAAGCGTCTGAATTTCGGCGCAAACAGCTTGCAGTTGCCGCACCAGTCGGCATAATATATTACGATTACTTTTTCGTTTGAAGTTAGATGCGAGGCAAAGTCGGCATCGTGCGATTGAATTACAGCCATGGTATTTTAACAAAGATTTTATCGAGTTGTTTACTCGTTATTTTTTGAAGCATTCCAATAAACATCCATTTCATCGAGCGACATTTGATCGAGTTGTTTACCATCTTTTTTCGACTGTTCCTCGAGATAGGTAAAACGCTTGATGAATTTTAGATTGGTCTTTTCGAGCGCGTCTTCGGGATTGATGTTGTGGAACCGTGCGTAATTAATGAGCGAGAAGAGTAAATCGCCAAACTCGGCTTCGGCTTTATCGGGATTACCATTCTGCACTTCCTGTTTGAATTCATCCATTTCTTCGAGCACCTTTTCCCACACCTGACTTTCGTGTTCCCAGTCGAAACCAACGCCGCTTGCCTTTTCTTGAATGCGTGTCGATTTAATCATAGCCGGTAGCGAAACCGGCACACCCGAAAGCACCGAACGGTTGCCTTCCTGCAGTTTGATTTTCTCCCAGTTTTCCTTCACCTGTTGCTCGTTCTCCACTTTCACATCGCCGTATATATGCGGATGCCGGCGGATGAGCTTGTCGCACAACCTGTTCATTACCGAAGTTATGTCGAAAGCCTCTTGTTCAGAACCGATGCGGGCGTAAAATACAATGTGAAGTAACACATCGCCTAATTCCTTTTCGATTTCGGGGAGGTCATTTTTTAAAATAGCATCCGATAATTCGTAAACCTCTTCCAGACTTAGGTGACGAAGCGATTCGAGCGTTTGTTTTTTATCCCAAGGACATGGCTCGCGCAGTTCGCCCATTTTGTTGAGGAGCCTGAGAAAGGCCTTTGATTTTTCTGCAGGTGTTGATTTCATAAATCAAAATAGACCTCAAAAATGCGAAAATAAACGGCTAGAATACTTCTTCGAG
>JBKCFX010000304.1:0-12019 GCA_046303595.1 Bacteroidia bacterium | reverse complement strand
ATTTAGTCCTGCGTACACCTACGACAGCCCTGGCAATTACCCGGTAACATTGCTCGTAAAGGCAGAAAACGGGTGCGATACAGCACTAAAAATTGATGATCTCGTACATATTTTCCCATTGCCCAATCCACTGTTTCAATTAAGCAGCAATAGTTTAGTAATGCTTGAGGATACGGTAAGTGAAATACTAAGCATTCAGGAAGCTTACAGCGGTTACGATTCGGCATATTTCAGAATTACGCCTTCGTTATACAGCACTAGTTCTGACACGCTTTTGTTTGGAAGCAGCCATCAAATTCGATTCAACAGACCCGGAAATTATGCCATATGGCATTTTGTTGAGAATGAATTTGGGTGTACCGATTCATTGCTTCGGTATGTAAATGTATCAGCAGAGCAGTTTATTTTTGTTCCAAACGCATTTACACCCGATAACGACGGAATCAACGATGTATTTACAGTTGTTGGAAGCGATATTCAAGAATTTGTGATGCAAATCTACAATAGATGGGGTGAACGAATTTACAGCACCTTTGATATAGAAAGCGGTTGGGATGGTACATATAATTATGCCAATAACGCAATTGTTTCAGGAACATACTACTACATCATTCGAATCCGCGACAGTAAAAACAACTGGCGTACGGTTGATGGTTTTGTAACTATTTTTCGCTAATTTCTTGGCGTATACCCTTTGGGTAAGGCATTTTTAAGTTTTTTCATGTATTCCTTATCCGGTATTTCAAATGCTCCGAACTGAAGAAGGTGTGCATTCAGGTATTGAGAATCGAGCAGGAGGAAATTATTTTTTCGAAGATAATCGACAAGGAAAACCAGGCAAGCCTTACTGGCATTTGTAATTCTGTGAAACATACTTTCACCAAAAAAGGCCCGACCAAGACATACGCCATACAAACCACCGGCAAGCTCATCGCCTTTCCATGCCTCAATACTAAGCGCAAGGCCTCGTTCATTCAATTCACAATAGGCTTGTATAATTTCTGGTGTAATCCAAGTGCTTCCATTTTTTCGTTCGGCACATTTCTCCATTACCACTTTAAACTGGTTATTTAGAGTATAGGTGAATGGCTCTTTGTTTAAAAATCGTCTCAAATTTTCCGGCACGTGAAAGCGTGCATCAATCGGAATTAATCCGCGCATTACAGGTCTATGCCACATTATCTGGTTGTTCAACTCAGGGTGAGCCATCGGAAAATAGCCCATTGAATAGGCTTCAATTAAATCATCCGCTTTTAACACCGCATTCATTCGCTTGAGTTCACTTCTTCATCGAAAAATAAAACGTACTTCCTACCCCCGGCGTACTTTCGACCCATATCTGCCCACGGTGTTTGTCGGCAATTTTTTTACATACAGCCAGACCAATGCCTGTACCCGAATATTCGGCTTTGTTGTGTAAACGCTTAAATGGCAGGTAAATTAAATCGAACGATTTGGAATCGATTCCAATGCCATTGTCGCTCACTTTTAAAACAAACTGATCTGACTCTTCTATGCAATCGAAGTGAATGGCAGGTTGGGGCTTATCGTTGTATTTCAAGGCATTCGAAAGCAAATTGTCGAGAATTTGCTGGATCAGCGAACGTATTCCGCGCACGTTCGGCAGATTGCCTACAGTTACCTGTGCATTTTTCTCGCGAATAAGCTGCTGATAAACAACTAGTGTATCGCGGAGCATTTCGCGCAGGCTTAGCTCATTGAAATCTTCTTCTGTTGTACCCACACGCGAATATGTAAGTAAATCCTGAATGAGTCTTTTCATACGGTTTGCTCCGTCGAGCGCAAAGCCAATGTATTGCTCAGAACGTTCGCTTAAACTGATTTCCTTGCTATTTAGCAGTAGCTGCATGAAAGATGAAATCATGCGCAGCGGCTCTTGTAAATCGTGCGAAACGATGTAGGCAAATTGCTCAAGTTCTTTATTGAACCCAAGGAGTTGCTGTGCACGGTGCTGCAAGGCTTCATTCAGCTGAATCAAGGATTCCTCACTTTGCTTCAGGGCCGTAATGTCTTGCATTGTTCCAATAAGCCGAATCGCCTTACCGAATTCATCGTAAATAAAAATACCGCGGTCAAGTATATGCTTGTAACTACCGTCGGCGCAACGATATTGGTATTCTTCGTTCCAATATTTATTTTTGTTTAGCGTGGCAGCATGTTGGTTGTTGAGGATGCGCTCTTTGTCGCCGTTGAAGATGAACGACTGCCAATGTTCGTGGTTCAACACCAAGCCCATGGTATTATGCGATGTTAATTTGGTAAACGAATCGCCCCAGTCGTATTCATCGCGGCGCATATCCCAATCGTAAATACCCTCGTTTGCTGCTTCGCGTAAAAGTCTGAAACGCTCATTCTGGTTTCGCAATTCTTCATCATACAATATACGCAGGGTGAGATCCTGTCCAGCTGCGTAGATAATTCCTTCGGTATTGTTGGCATTCAGCGACCATTCGAGCCACACCCGTTTGTTGTTCTCGCCTTTGATAATATTCTCGAACTGCACATCCTGTTCAGATTGCAGTTTTTGAAAGGCTCCTAAACTCGACTCTACATATTCATCATCAACCCAGTTGAAAAACGATGTGCCAATAATCTCTTCACTTTTTCGCCCAAGCATTGCTGCGAAACGTGCGTTAAGCTTATAAATTCTACCGCTTCGATCAAGAATGCAGAGAAAATCCGGTACCAACTCGAAAATCCGGTCGGCTTCAAAGGCAACCCTACGACTGTCGATATGCACTCCCAGGCGGTTCGAAAGCATCCGAATGAGGCGTACGGCTTGCAACTCATCTTCAAAATTTGTTTTGCTGAAAAACACCAGTGTAGAGACATGCGTATTGCCGGAAAAAACAGGAATTGCCAGCGCCGATTCAATTCCAGCTTCCACGGCCATAGACCTGCGCATAAATTTTGGTTCCAGAAACAAATTAATAACCTGTTGCCTTGCATTATTGCGGCGCATATCCTCTGTTTGTTCGAGTGGAATTTCGAGGGTTGAAGAGTAATCGCAAAAACGCTTCAGCGAATTATCGTCGGGATAATGGAATGCAAAAAGCCGCTCTTTATTACGCAGGTAATCGGGGAACCAGCACTCTCCGGAATCGGCACCAATCTCAACACAGGTTGCTTGAAGCATTTGAATGAGACTGCTGCGCAAATCGGCATCCTTGTGAATGAATGAAAGTAGTCCGTTTACAACGTCTTCAGATTGGCGGTTGGTAATTTCCTGAGTTAAATCCTGCACAAAGCAAATCGCTGCAGCTTCGCCCTTTTCATTTTTTGATGGATAAGCCGTTACCAGCCAGGTGCGGGGCACCCCGGTTCGCGGTAAAATAACTACCTCTACCTCGCGGTAACTCCCTTGCAAGACAGTTCTCAGTTCTTGTGTCGCATGCTCAATCTGATCTGCATTGAGTAAAATATTAAAACCACGGCTGAGCAATTCCTCATTTGAGTACCCGCTAAGCTGGCAACAACGGCCATTGGCAAAGAATAACTTTCCTTGTTTGTTGATTGCAAATACAGGCTGGGGACTATCTTCCAATTCAAAAAGCAGACTTCCGCTCAACACCGAAAATGAAGGCCTTGCCATGGCTTCCTTCGTAAATGTGTCGCGGGTCCAGATGAGCAAAGAACGATTGAGGCCTTCTATTCTGCTTAATTGAAACTTTATCCATTCTTTACGACCTTCACTTATTTCGGCGAAAACATCGACGCTTAATACTTCTCTATTTTCGATTTGTTCTTGAATTTTAGTGCGAATCCCCGAATCGGGCTTTATACCCAAAAGAGTCGAAAAATGGGATTGGTCAATTATTTCTTTGGGTTTACCTATGAGTCTTCGCAAGGCTTCGTTCGAATAGACTACGGCATGATTGGTTCCATCCGTTATAAAAACGGGGGTTGGAAGAATATCCAATACCGCTTCGTGTGGTAGCGCCTGGTGCATAATCCGTTCGTTTTCGATTTACTCGAGTTTATTATTTTTATTATCAGGCTGGTTCAATCCGGTCATCGATTGCAACAAGGCATTTATAACCGAAAGGATTAAACTGAATAGCAAGGCCCATCCAAACCCGTTCACATTAAATCCGTTCAGTAAGGTATCGGCAACCACAATGATGATTGCATTAATCACCAACAGAAACAGACCAAACGTTAGCAATGTAACCGGAATGGTTAGAATGAGCAAAACCGGTTTTAGAAAGGTATTTAGAAATGATAAAACCAATGCAACCAACAAGGCATCTACAATTCCTGATACCTGAACGCCCGGTAAAATCTGGGCGGTAAACAATACGGCAACGGCCGATAAGATGCTTTGAAGCAACCACTTTTTCATGGTGAATTTTTACAACTGCAAAATAGCATTTTCCTACTTTTACCGCTGATGAAAATTGTAACAATTATCGGAGCGCGCCCGCAGATTATTAAAGCCGCTGCATTGAGCCGCGCCATTGCCGATTTCTCCCATCATGTCGAGGAAATCATTGTTCATACCGGGCAGCATTATGATCCGGACATGTCGGATGTTTTTTTTACCGAACTCGGAATTCCGCAACCCAATTACAACCTGGGTGTTGGTTCGGGAAGCCATGGCGCTCAAACTGCAACGATGATTACCGGAATTGAAACAATTTTACTGGACGAAAACCCCGACTGGCTTGTTGTGTATGGCGACACCAATTCGACCCTTGCCGGAGCAATTGCTGCATCGAAAATTCACATACCCATCGCCCACATCGAAGCCGGATTGCGTTCGTTTAACAAGGCCATGCCCGAAGAAGTAAACCGTATTCTGTGCGACCATGTATCGACCCTCCTTTTTGCGCCAACCGAAGCGGGCTACAAAAATTTACTGAACGAAGGTTTTAAGAATCAGCCGGCACCATACAATGCGAATCGTCCCGGAATTTTTCATTGCGGCGATTTGATGTACGATAACAGCATGTACTTTGCCGAACTTGCATCTCAAAAATCTGAATTCATTGTAAAAAACAAGCTCGATGAACCATTTATTCTAGCGACCATTCACCGCAATGCAAATACCGATGATGCGACTCGCTTGCTAACGCTTTTGAATACTTTGAATGCCATTAGTTTGGAAGATAACATCCGAATTATACTACCGGTTCATCCCCGCACGCGAAAAATGATCAATGGATTGGAATCGTCAGAAACCGAGGCTGTGTTCCGGAATCCATTGTTCAACCTATGCGAACCGGCATCCTTTCTCGAAATGGTAGCCATGGAACAACGCGCAGAAATGGTAATTACCGATTCGGGTGGTGTACAAAAAGAGGCATATTATTTCAAGAAGCCTTGCATCATTTTACGGCCCGAAACCGAGTGGATCGAATTGGTGGAACAGGGCTGTGCGCAAATTTGCGATGCCGATTCCGCTAAAATCCGAGCAGCATATCGGCATTTTAAGTCGGCCCAACTTGATTTCCCGCCCTTATTCGGCGATGGAAAGGCCGCTCAATTTATGCTGCAGCAGCTTTGGGACGCTAAACGAAACTAAAGGCAACCAAGTGGAAATCCTCATTTTTTCTCAAAAAATTTCAGCGCGAAGTCGTTATGTCTTCAAACTTCTTTTTGAGGAATTGTTAGGAGGCCTGCATAGGTTAACAAGCGACCTGAGTGAGTTTCAAACGTACCCAGGCCCCAAGATCAGTTACGGAAAGCATCCTCTATCGGATGAAATATTCGTTTATTCATGCGATTTACTATTTGAACAGGGTATTCGTTTTCAGGAAACCAACGAATCTGTAGAAAATGGAATTGCGATGCTTTTTCCTGCAAAGATGTCGGCAGCGATGCCCTTTGATGTGTTCGCAGCCAGCTTTTACCTTGTAAGTCGGTACGAAGAATACCTCCCGCATTTCAGAGATAACCACGGAAGGTTTAAGGCAAATCAATCAGTACTTTTCAAACTGGGTGTTTTGAGTGACCCGGTGGTAAATCGATGGGCGCTACACTTGCTTGAAATTCTTGAAAAAAGATTTGGGAACATCCGCCGCCAGAAAAAAACATTCACGTTTGTTCCGTCTATCGACATCGACAATGCCTATGCCTTCAAACACAAAGGGTTTATACGAGCTATTGCAGGCTGTGCGGCCGATTTAATTGCGTTGAATCCTAAACATGCATTGTATCGGTTGCAGGTAATTTTCGGTGTGAAAAAAGATCCATACGACACCTATGAATACTTGTTGAATTTAAGCGAACGCTATCCCTTCAGAACCCTTTTCTTTTTCTTATTGGGCGATTTTTCGAAATACGACCGCAATGTGCCGCATCAAAACCGATACATGCAGGAATTGATAAAACTTCTCGACGACGCAGGAAAGGCCGGCATACATCCTTCTTATATGTCGCATCGCAGCGAAGAAATGCTGAAAAAAGAAATTTCGCGTCTAACATCTATTTTGCACCGCGAGATCCATATGAGCCGGCAACATTTTCTAAAATTCTCTTTACCCGAAACATACCAACGTTTGATTGCGTGCGAAATTACCGACGATTATTCGATGGGCTATGCCGAGATTCCAGGATTTAGAGCAGGAATTGCAAGCCCATTCAACTATTACGACCTCGATCTCGAAACCGAAACCCAATTGCGGGTGCATCCGATTTCGATTATGGATGGAACCTTGAAAGATTATATGAATCTTGAACCCGAAGCGGCTATTGAAGTTATACGAACGCAACTTAATAAGGTAAAATCAGTAAACGGAACATTCATCGCCGTTTGGCACAACGAGTCGTTTGCCGAAAATAAAAGCTGGAAAGGCTGGAGAACAGTGTATGAAACCATGCTCGAACATGCAGTAAAAGTTTAATAGCATAAAATTATTTAGTAATGATCAGGTATTATTCGCCTACGGAAATAAACCGCGACCGCTGGGACAAACTCATAGCGGCAAGTCTGAATAGCTTACCGTATGCTTGCACGTGGTACCTCGATGCCATTCACGGCGACCAATGGGGCGCACTCATTGAGGATGATTACGTCGCTGTAATGCCGATTCCCGAAAAGAGCAAATGGGCGGTTAAGTATTTATCCACTCCGCTGTTTATTCAGCAATTGGGCATTTTTTCTGAAGTACTTATTGAAGAAAGTAAGACGCAGGCTTTTTTGAATGAGTTGAATTTCAGGTTCATCGATTTCAATTTGAATTATGGAAATCCCATCGGATCAAATGCACTTTTCGCAACAAACCTTCGAACCAATCTTATTTTACCCATACCCGATGACCGATCGTTAATTCGAAATTCCTTTTCCGAAAACACACTGAGGAATATCCAGAAAGCAGAGAAATTAAAGCTCAATTATGGCACCTGTTCGGTTAGATCGGTTATCAATTTATTCAGCGAAAACAAAGCAGCGACGCTTCCCAACTGGAATGAAAAATATTATATCGTTCTCGAACGGCTCTTTCACATGGCTTCGCTTCGCGGATTTGCTCGCAGTATGGGCATGTATTCGCAAAATCATGAACTGATCTGCGGGGCAATTTTTATTGAATGGAATGGACAATGCATCTTCCTGTTTTCAGGAAATTCAGAGGAAGGGAAAGAATCGGGAGCCATGGCCTATCTAATTTATCAATACATCCTTGATGCCCCAAAAGGGACGCGCGTATTTGATTTCGAAGGTTCAGACAATCCCGGACTCAAACGTTTCTACGAAAGTTTTGGTGCAATTGAGCAGAACTACATACATTTGAAGCATAATAGCCTGCCTTTCTACATGCGTTGGCTAAAGTCCTGATATGGTACATATTCTCCAACACCAGCAATCTGTTGCCAATGTTTTTATCGCTGAGTTACGCGACGAAATTATCCAAAAAGATCCTTTGCGTTTTCGACGTAACCTCGAACGACTGGGCGAAATTCTCGCCTACGAAATCAGCAAAATGCTCGATTACAAGGATGCCGAAGTTGTAACGCCGTTGGGAATTGCAGAAACACGCCTGCCCGCAGAACAGCCCGTTATCGCTACAATTCTTCGCGCCGGTTTGCCGCTCCATCATGGCATGCTTAATTTTTTCGATCGTGCCGAAAACTGCTTTATTTCGGCCTACCGAAAGCATCACAAAGATGGTTCGTTCGACATCAAGGTTGAGTATTTAAGCAGCCCCTCGCTCGCCGATAAAGTTCTAATTCTTTGCGATCCGATGCTGGCTACCGGCCAGTCGATGTACCTAGCCTACAAAGCCATTGCCGCAAGCCACGGCAGGCCCAAACAACTGCACATTGTAAGCGCCATTGCTTCGCGCGAAGGACTCGAATACACGAAGAGCCATTTTCCCGATACAACCAGAATCTGGCTTGGGGCGGTTGATGATGAGCTCACTGCAAAATCGTACATTGTTCCCGGATTGGGAGATGCCGGCGACCTTGCCTTTGGAGAGAAACTTTAATTAGTAGATGTTTCTGAAACTCGTTCCTATTTTCTTACTGTGCATGGTGAAGTTTGTGGTGGGTGTTCCGGCTCTTTATGCTGCAACATCATGGGAGTTTCTACCCATGTTTTTATTCTCAACTCTGGCCGGAAGCTGCGGTGTTATTGCGTTTCTTTTTTTTGAGCGCGGACTGACGAATTTCTGGACGGCTATAAAGAACCGATTGCCTATCAAATCGAAGCCGGCAGCACCCAAGCGGCGCTTCACCAAGCGTAACCGTATGCTGGTAAAAATCATCAATTCCTATGGTTTGCCCGGTATTGCGCTCATTACCCCAACGATTATATCCATCCCGGTTGGAACTATTTTGGCCGGCCGACTTTTTAACAACCACAAGCGCGTATTTCTTTTTCTTGCTGTATCAGTGGCATTGTGGTCGGCCATTCTTAGTAGTCTGCTCGTTTTTTAACTATGCTGCACACCAAACCACACCATATTTTTTTCGACCTCGACCGTACCTTGTGGGATTACGATCAGAACCTCGAAGATTCGCTCAACGAATTGTTTGATGAACACATTGGTGCGCGCGTTCAGTCAAGTTCGGATGCCTTTAGGAGAGCATTCCATTTCGAAAACACACGACTTTGGAAAGACTTTACAGCAAATAAAATTGATAAATCATTTTTACGCGAACACCGCTTTCATTTTACGATGCAGCGCTTGGGGATCGACGATAAAGCGCTGGCCTTGCTTGTTGAAGATGCCTATATGGAAAAAACGCCGGCAAAGAAAAAATTACTTCCTGGTGTACACGAGGCCTTGGGCTATTTACGCACCAAATACAGCCTGCATATCATAACGAATGGATTCGAAGATGCGCAGCAATTCAAACTTCGTAATTCGGGACTTCATCATTATTTCACTGAAATTATCACAAGCGATTCGGCAGGGGCAACAAAACCCAATTTGGAGATTTACAGGCATTCAGAACAAAAAACCGGAGCCCTACCCGAGCATTGCCTCATGGTTGGCGACGATTGGCTGAACGATGTGCAGGGCGCAATAGATGCCGGTTGGCAGGCGCTGCATTACGATCCGAAAGCAAACGAACCTAAAGAGATTACAATTTCGGATTTGAATACGTTAATCAAGCTGCTTTAAACAAAAAAGCCGGAGGACTCCCCCGGCTTTACAATTTGGTTGTTTGGTATTATTTCTTTTCGCTTCCGCTGCAGCTTTTGGCTGCCCCCCCTTTGCTGCAGCAAGATTTTGGCGCAGTAGCTGCACCCGCATTACCACTTTCGTGGCTAACTTTGCCTTGTTCTGTCGAACCACATGCCGGTTTCGCAGCCTCGCCACTACATGATTTTGCGGCTTCAGAAGAACAACAGCCCTTTTTAGCCTCTTTGTTTTTCTTGTCTTTGTCCTTGTCTTTATCCTTATCCTTGTCAATGCTGATGCTTGTTGAATTCGAAACAGCAGCCTGTACATTCAATGCTCCAAATGTGAATGCGGAAATGCAGATGATTGAAAGTATTTTTTTCATGGTTTAAATTTTATGTGGTAAATCTAAGCAATTTTTAGAAACGCGCAATCGCTGTAACACCACCTTTTACAATTTCACCCATTTTAACGGCGATTTTTGCATCAATGGGTAATACAATATCGACCCTCGAACCGAATTTAATGAATCCAAATTCCCCGCCTTGTTTTGCGGTATTTCCGGGCTTGGCATAGGTAACAATACGACGCGCTACATACCCCGCTATTTGACGCAACAAAATGCTGCGACCATTATCCTCCACTACCACCGTGCTGCGTTCGTTTTGGGTCGATGATTTCGGATGGCTTGCCACAAGATACAAGCCTTTGTGGTATTTCACATAGGCAACCTTCCCACTGATGGCATAACGGTTAACGTGAACATTCAGGGGTGTCATAAAAACCGAAACCAGCATGCGTTTATCCTTGTAATATTCGTCTTCGAAAATTTCTTCGATGGCAACGATTTTTCCATCGGCCGGACAGAGCACGTGATTTTCGCTAATGTTTTGTTCGCGCTGCGGATTGCGAAAAAACTGCACAACAAAAAGATACAGCAGCGATGAAACCAAGGTAACCGAACCGGTGAGAACAGCATTATCGCTTGTTAAATGAAGCAGTAAATTGAGTGGGAACAGCACCAGGAAAAGAATTCCCAGCATACGATACCCTTCGCGGTGAATTTTCATAGGCGCAAAAATAACAGAAAAGCCATCCCTTGCATTATGCTTCGGAATGGCTTTTTAAATTGGACTAAAGCCTTTTTACAGGTGCATGTAATTCTTCTTTGCTTCGAGCTGTTCCTGCGATTCGCGGTATGCAGGATCATCTACGCAACAATCAACCGGACAAACGGCTGCACATTGCGGTTCGTCGTGAAACCCTACGCATTCGGTGCATTTATCGGAAACGATATAATATACATCCATTGCTTTGGGATTGTTTGGAGATTCGGCCTGAAACGTTCCACTGGCTGCATGTACTTCGCCTTTTAACGAAGTTCCATCGGCAAAGCGCCATTCTGTTCCGCCCTCATAAATCGCGTTGTTTGGACATTCCGGCTCGCATGCACCACAATTGATGCATTCATCGGTAATCATTATCGCCATATCAATTCTTTTAAAGTAATTTCGCGCTGCAAAACTAAAACATATTTGCGCACGCTGTGACATCAGAACAACGAATCGATGCTTTTGTTTCGCTAGGCCTTGAAATTGCCGCAGTTGTAAACAGTAAATCTGACGGCTGGAATATACGCCAGCAGCAGCTTGCAGAACTTATGCTTCAGTTGCACCGCAGCAATGCTTGGTTTACGCCCGAAAATGTGATGCGCGCCCTTGATGGCATTTCGCGCCTGCTCGATGAAAAACAACTGCGTGAGGCAGTACTTCGTTATACGCTACAACCATCGACACCGAAACGCATCGGCGTGGTGATGGCGGGAAATATTCCAGCCGTTGGATTCCACGATTTTCTGATGGTACTGCTTTGTGGACATTCAATAACGGCAAAGCTTTCGTCAGACGACCGCCTGCTCATACCTGCACTTGCGGCAATGCTTGTTGCCATCGAGCCGCGCTTTGCCGAACGCATTCACTTCAGCGAAGGAAAGCTAAAGTCGTTTGAGGCCATCATTGCCACCGGCAGCAACAATTCGGCGCGGTACTTTGAATATTACTTTAAAGATTATCCGAAGATTATCCGCAAGTCGCGTACATCGGTTGCCGTAGTTTCGGGCCGGGAGACATCCGAAGAACTGGGTTTGCTGGCCGACGATATCTTCAGCTTTTTCGGATTGGGCTGCCGCAATGTAACGAAAGTATACGTGCCCACCGATTATGATCTCGTTGCATTGCTGAATAGCACCGGCGCCTGGGAACATCTAAAAGACCACAGCAAATATTTCAACAATTTCGAATACCATCGTGCAGGAATGCTGGTAAATAATCTACCGCATTACGATACCGGATTTTTGTTGTTGCGCGAGGATAAAGCTTTGTTTTCGCCCATCGCTGTGCTGCACGCCGAACGCTACCATTCGCTCG
>JBKCFX010000303.1:0-2461 GCA_046303595.1 Bacteroidia bacterium | reverse complement strand
GCTTGTTTCTTTATGCAAAAGTCCGTGCCAGATGGCATTTTCCACAAAAGGTTGAAGTATCATTGGCGGAATAAAAACTGCCGAAGTGTGCAGGTTGGGATTTACTTCAATTTTACTTTCAAAACCCGATTCGAAGCGCATCTTCTCCAAATCGATGTAAATCTTTAAGGCCGATAATTCTTGTTCGAGCGAAACATAAGGAACCTTGGAATTGTCGAGTATCAGTCGAATAAGTCTTGAAAATTTGGTCACAAACCGCGATGCTTCGTCGGGGTTATTGCCAACGATGAAGCCGTTAATCGAATTCAAGCAATTGAATATAAAATGAGGATTCATCTGGCTGCGCAATGCCTGGTTTTCTAGTTCGGCCATTTGCTGCCTTATTCTGTTATTCTCGGCTGCGCGTTTCTTGATGGAAGCAATGCGTTTGCGAACGATGAAAATGATTGTGATAAAAATCAGCACAAATACAAGCAATCCAAACCAAAACGTTTTCCAAAAAGGCGGCGTAATGATAATTTCAATCGAATGCGCATTGCTACACCAATTGCCCATTCCATCTTTTGCGCGAATATTCAGCCTGTATTTTCCGGGAGGCAAGCCTGAATACGAAACTTCAGATCCTGCGGCAGGCACCCAGTTATTGTCTAAGCCATCGAGCCGGGTAAAAAAATAAAAATCGCTCTGCTTGAAGGCATCGGGAATTGTGAAATTAAATGCCAGCAGATTTTCATTGTAGTTACACACTATTTTTCGGATTGAGCGGTAAGCACTATCCGATTTTAGCGGCTCTCCCATAACCGAAATAGCTGTTACAATACAATTTCGATTAACACCTGAAGCCAATAGTGCCTCGGGCCGAAAACGAATAAACTTGCTCATTCCACCCAGGTAAATAAATCCATCTTCATGGTATTCAATTACATTGGCATCTTTGAGAAATAGCCCCTCTGCGGCTCCCATGTTGCGGATAAATCCCGTCTGCGGGTTCAATACCGAAACGCCTTGGTCAGAAAGTATCCATAGGCGGTTTTTAGAATCTGTGCAAAGCGAAACAAATCGCGAAACATTCAGTCCATCTTTTTGGGTGTAAAAACGAACTGCATTGGTTTCGGGATTAACTTTTGCCAAGCCGGTCTGGCCTTCGAGCACCCAAAGCATTCCATCGTTTGAAACCACAACCTGATGAAGTGTCTGCGGTAGCGCCTTTGAAGCTTGCGATAGCGAAATCCAGTTGGCTTTTTGTTGGTTCGGGTTGAACCGAAACAGTCTTCTGCTGTGGGTTATACCATAAAACCAGCCATTTTTTCCGGGCTCCAAACTGAGCAAACGAATTTCCGAATCGCCAAGAAGCGATGATAACGTTGGATAAAAATCGTGTAGTGCATCTTTCTTCGGTGCATAGGCATAAAGGTGTTGGGCGCACGTTATCCAAACCGTATCGCCCACCTGCGAAAGCCGGTAAACACCTTGTTCGGGAATAAGCGGCTCTGATTTTGTTGCATATTGAAGCGGTTCCAGTCTTCGCTCGCCGCCTTCAGAAGTAACAATCTTCATCAGTCCTCGATGCGTGCCCCACCAGCATTCATTAGATTTAAATGGGCTTTTCAAAACCGCCTGTACCGAAGTGACCCCATTTTCGAACGAAGCAGGGTGCTTAAGGTCTGCCTCCTTTGTGTTTTCATCGAACACATAAATACCTTTTTTGTAATACGTTCCAACGTAAATTTTTTGTTCTGTTTTATTCGGGAAAAAACTCGAAACAACAGAAATGCCTTGTTTACTGTCGCCCGACAGACCCGATCCGTTAAACTGCTCAACCGAGGCGTTATTGCCAAGAAGGATATGCAAACCGCCTTTTGAACCAAGGGCAAAATTGTTCCCAACCGCTTCTACACATAAGCCCGCACCCTGGCTTCGTATACTCAAAGGGTTTTCTGCTTCAAAATCAATTTTTTGAATTTTATCTGTTTGAACATCGTACAGCCCAAAACCTTTGTATCGATTGCTAAAAAGAAGTCTGTTTTCATCGATAAAGCAGAGTTGGCCGGACTGATTGAGTCCATCAATTTTTTTATTTGAATCGATGGTAACTGTGCGCCAGGTATTTGTTTTCGGCGTATAAATTCGGATGCCCATCCCCCAACTGCCACAATAAATTGTTCCATCGGCTCCTACCGCAAGTCCTTGCATCAAGTCATTTGAAATATCGCCGGTATGATGTGTTTTAAAGAGGCGGTTTTGAGGATTAAACGATAACAACCCGGCCCGTGTGCTAATCCAGAATAATCCGGATGCATCGGATGCTACATCCAAAATCTCATTGAAATTATAGCCTGTTTTCCGCCCGTCGAAAGAAATGGTTTTGAATGTCTCCGTTTTTCGGTCGAACTGCGCCAAGCCTTTGTTCCAAAATGCAATCCAGATATTTCCTTTTAGGTCTTCAATAAAAGCTGTTGGC
>JBKCFX010000302.1:0-8111 GCA_046303595.1 Bacteroidia bacterium | reverse complement strand
ATAACATCCTGAGTCGTTGTTAATATCTAGTTTGCTATCAGATAATTTAATGGGCTCATCTGGCACAACTGAAAATCCGGGTTTCGGATTAATGCGCAGAATTGCCCCTGTTTTTAGCCCAGTTTTTAAGATAGGGTTTTGAGAAATCAACTCGTCTTGCGTTAAGCCATACATCCGAGCAATTCCAAATATGGTTTCACCAGGCTTGACCTCATGCTTTAGGCTGGCATCATTACTGCTCGCTGATTTAGGTTGCCCTTCGGCAGGTATAGGAATGCAAACGCGCATTCCGGCTTTTAGGCCATTTTCTAATTCTTTGTTAAAGGCGATAAGCGAATCTTGTGGAACCCCTGTTGCCTTGGAAAGAGAATAAAGTGTCTGCCCTTTGTTTATAGTAAACTCCTTGAAGCGTCGACCATTTTTTACAATCAGTGATGTGTCGACATTTTGAGCCAAGGTTTCTTGACCAAATATTAGTAAAAAAGCAAGTGCCAGATTATTTATTCCCATTCGATTGTGGCGGGTGGTTTTGAACTGATATCAAATACAACGCGGTTTATTCCTTTTACCTTGTTAATAATATCGTTCGCGATTTTTCCAAGTAGGTTGTGCGGGAGATGTGCAAAATCGGCGGTCATTCCATCGTGTGAAGTGACTGCTCGTAGACAGATTACATGCTCATACGTACGTTCATCGCCCATAACACCGACGCTTTGTACCGGCAGGAAAATGGCACCGGCTTGCCAAACGTTGGCATATTCGCCTGAGCTTTTAAGGTGATCAATGAAAATGGCATCGGCTTCTTGCACCATCCGAACTTTTTCGGCTGTAATGTCGCCTAATATGCGAATGGCCAATCCAGGTCCGGGGAACGGATGGCGATTTAAAATTTCAGGCTTCAGCCCCAAGGTTAAGCCAACTTTGCGAACTTCATCCTTAAATAATAGTCTGAGCGGCTCAACAACATTGAGTTTCATGAAATCAGGCAATCCGCCTACATTGTGATGCGATTTAATCGTAGCCGATGGACCATTTACCGAAACCGATTCGATTACATCAGGGTAAATTGTACCCTGTCCTAACCATTTTACAGCTTCAATTTTGTGCGACTCTTCTTCGAAAACTTCGATAAATAATCGCCCGATTATTTTTCGCTTTGTTTCTGGATCTTCAACACCTTCAAGTTCTTTTAGAAATCGGTGTCCTGCAGAAACGCCATGAATCTGAAGGCCTAATTCGGTATACGTTTCTAACACCTGACTGTATTCGTTTTTTCGAAGCAAACCATTGTCTACAAAAATGCAGAACAATTGGTCGCCAATGGCTTCGTGCAGTAAAAGTGCCGCAACAGAAGAGTCAACGCCACCACTTAGGCCAAGAACAACCCGATCGTTTCCGATTGTTTTACGGAGTGATTGAATGGTTTCGGATATGAAGGAATCGGGCGTCCAATTGCCTGTACAGCCACAAATAGCGAATACAAAGTTTGAAATCAGTTTTAGTCCATCGGCCGAATGTGTTACTTCCGGATGAAACTGGATACCATATGCACGTTTTTGGGCATTCTCAAAAGCAGCTACAGGAATGTCTTCTGTTCCTGCAGTTACCGTAAATGATTCGGGTACCTTTAGAATACTATCTCCATGCGACATCCATACCTGCGAATGCATCGGAATTTCATGCAGTAACTTACTCTGGGTAAAAGGATGGAGGTAGCTCCTGCCATACTCCCGAACCATTGACCTAACGACATTCCCGCCGAGGAAATGCGCCATGTATTGTGCACCATAACACACGCCAAGAATGGGTAATTTCCCCATCCAGGCATTCAAATCGAAATAAGGAGCATTTTCTTCCAATACAGAATGCGGGGAGCCAGACAGAATAATTCCTTTGACATGCTCATCGGGAATAGGAAAATTATTGAAGGGATGAATTTCGCAGTATACATTCAATTCTCTGATTCTCCGTGCGATAAGCTGAGTATATTGGGAACCGAAATCAAGAATCAAAATGAGCTCTTTCATGCGCCAAATATAAGTTCTGATTGAACAGTTTTGTACGACGTGGCAATTTATCCTTAAAATGATTTGTTAATTCAATATATGAGGGTAAATTCGCAACGTTTACCCGAAGTAAAATCATGAATTACAGAAGTATACTTTCGATTTTATCAGTCCTTTTTACGCTTCATTCAACTGCTCAAATTGGGAATTGCCTCGAGATTGATGCCATTTTGATTAATGCCTGTTCTCCGAATGAAGGTTTGAACGAGCAAGTGCTATTTACAACCGGAAATTCGCCCCTAACATTAACAAATTTGCAAGTTACTTGGCCCAATACAACGAATGCGTGGCTCGGCACTTGCCAAGATGCAAGTACGGCAAGTTTGGTTGCAGAAATGAGTGCCACTTTAGGTACGTGTGGAACGATACTTGAACCGATGAATGGAATAATTCCTGCGAATCAGCAAGTTTTACTTTTTAGCGGAATTACTCCCACCGTAACAGGCATTTCATTTACTGGATTGTCTGATACGTTGTACGTTATTTTTCACTGTGGAACTGCCACCTCGGGTAATTTTGCGAATTCAGGTCCAAATCTTCGAACACTAATCTTGAATAATGGATCGAGTTGTTCAGATACCGTTAGCTACATTCCTAACCAGGCACCAGCCCAAGATGGTGCAGCAGCTTTCTTTACCGAGAATGGTGTTGTATCATATAGTTCAGTAGGCTGTAGTTTTTTTAACAATCCTCTTTCTGCGAGTTGGTCTGCGCCGGCAAGTATTTGTTCGGGAGCTGAACCACTTGATTTATCGGCTTTGGTAACAGGAAGTCCTGGTGGAACATTCAGCGGCTCCGGTGTCTCAGGAAACACGTTCAATCCACAGGGGCTGAGTGGAAATGTTGTCATTACCTACCAGGTTGGAAGCGGGTCTTGTCTTGTTGAGTCTCAACAGGTAATTAATGTTTTACAGGGTGGAGATCCAAGTTGGACATCCCCCGGCAGTTTATGCAATCCAATTGAGCCAATTGCATTAACAGACTTTATAACCGGGACGCCCGGTGGTTCATGGACAGGCTCAGGTGTAGCAGGATCTATCTTTTTTCCCGATGGATTAAGCGGGCCTATAGAAATAACCTATTCTGTGGGTAGTGGGCAATGCGCCTCTCAGCTAGCTCAAACAATAACAATTATTTCTTCGGTAAATGCGCCCATTGTTCCGGCCAATATTACATTTTGTCAGGGTCAGGTAGCCAGTCCAATCGATGCGGGTGTTTTACCCGGAGCTAATGTTACATGGTTCAGCGACGCCGAATTAAATACAATTATTTTTCAAGGCAATGGTTTTATTCCACCTGCCAATATTACGGCAACCTACTATGTAACGCAAAACATAGCAACATGCTCAAGTTCAGCATCAAGTATAGTGGTTAATTTCGAGCCAGCGCCTGCGCCACCTGTTACACAAACTGCAGTGGTATATTGCACAGGTCAGGCAATACCGCTTCTAAATGCCAGCGCAACAGGTACTATAAATTGGTATAACGATGCCGGACTAACCCAGATTCTAGCAACTGGTACAAGTTATCAACCCGATAATTCTGTTGGAAATGATATTTTTGTGCAGACAGTTGAAGGAAATTGTGCCAGCGAGGCAATAGAAATTACCCTTACAGAAGCTGCTCCGGTTAGTGCTGAAATACTTTATGAGGGGAATACCACATTCTGTGATTTCCAGCCGATTGTTCTTAACTCAGCTTCTTCGAGTGGAAATTTATGGTCAACAGGTGAAACAACACAGTCAATAACAATATCAGAAGCTGGAACATACACGCTAACGGTAACTGGTACGTGTAACTCGGATAACGATGCGCAAACATTCGTCGATAATGGCGTTGATGCTTCGTTTTCGTTGAGCCTAAGCGAAGGGCTAGCACCCTTAACCACAACTGCGACCATTACGAGTTCTAATGCCGATGTTTCTACTTTTTTATTAAGTGGAGATAACCAAATCGTAACCGACAATTTGCCATTTACAATTCAAAATGAAGGAACGTATATACTAACCCTAGTTAGTTCAAATGATGAGGGGTGTATTGATTCGGTGAGCAGAGAAATTACGGTTATTTCAGGCGTACTGGAAGTGTCAATTCCAAATAGTTTTACACCCAATGGCGATGGATTTAATGATGCATTCAAACCCGTAATAAAGGGCTTGGAAGAAATTAATCTGGTTATCTTCAATCGGTATGGAAATCAAGTCGCCAGCTGGAAGCAGGAAACAGTTAACTGGGACGGCTCTCACAATGGTGCCTCATCTCCTGATGGAGTATATTATTATGTTCTGATGGGGAAAGATTACGCCGGTGCCGAGGTAGAGCGTACAGGGAGTATAACAATTCTGAGGTAAGTTAATCTTGCATAAATCCAATGCTTTCTTAAAACAAAGAATTGGGATTTATCTTTAAGAACTCTTCAATGGAAATGCCGTCATCGCCAACGAGGTAAATCTTGGTGTCTGGGAAACGTTTTTTAAATTCACCTAGGCCCGAAATGCGCTGCTTAACTCCGCTCTTAACTTCGAGTGCTACGGCACTATCGCGTGTGGCCAGTACAAAGTCGATCTCATAATTGCTTTCTCGCCAGTAGTGCAATTTGAAGCCGGCATTAATAGAATGATTCATCAAATGCACACCAATTGCCGACTCAGTCCAACGCCCCCATTCCTTGGGTTGACTTTTTATTTCATGCATGGTTTTTCGCTGCTGTGCAGAAATGATGGCCGAATTGTGCACCTGAAATTTTGGACTGGCAGCACGTTGCCGAATTAGGTTTGGTGAGTATTTTTCAATACCGCCAAGCAATCCTGCCGAATGAAGTAATTGCAGATAATGCGATAGGGTAGTGGTATTCCCGGCATCACGGAGTTGCCCCAATATTTTGTTGAATGAGAGTATTTGTCCCGAGTAAATACTTCCAAGTTCGAACAATCGTTTCATCAGTGCCGGTTTGTCGACGCGTGTTAGCATTAGGATGTCCTTCGAAATACTCGTCTCGATTAATGAGTTTAGAACATATTCCTTCCAGCGCGTTTCATCCTCTATTAAACCAGCCGAGCCCGGATAACCGCCAAACCAAATGAATTGATGCACATTCCAACCAAAAGCCTCATGCATTTCGGTATACGACCAATGACCAAGATAGGTTGATTCGAATCGTCCGGCAAGCGATTCGGTTAATCCCTGCTGAATTAACAAGCGCGAAGAGCCAAGTACAATTAACTTTATGTTGATTTCATTTCGGGTATCGGCATCCCACAATTTTTTAACTGTTTCGCTCCAGTTCGGAAGTTTCTGTACCTCATCGATCACCAACAAGAACTCAGGAGATTCCGATTGTTGAAGAATATGACGTGCATTTTGCCAATTCGATTCTATCCAACCAATCGATTGTTCTCCGACATCGTCCCCGGTTACAAATAATGAAGGGTATTTATATTCTTTAAGCAGTTGCAAAATAAGGGTGGTTTTGCCCACCTGCCTTGGCCCATACAAAACCTGTATAAAACGACGAGGCTCCGAAATGCGCTGATAGAATTTCGTCAATTGCGCTCGCTGAATTGTTTTTATCATGATGAAACAAATTTAAGTGTTTCGTTGATTTATTTAATAAAACATATAAAGTAAAATTACTAACTATATTGAGTAAAAATAATAAAACATTGTATAATATACATATAGAGATAGATACAAAATTATATTAAGCTGCAATCTGTTTGAAATATACTTATTAAATTCTTGTCTACATTCCCAAAAGCGAATGTCTCGCAACTGAAACGCGAGGGTTATCGTATGGTTTGCATGAATCAAGAACGAATGAGCAATTTTCCTGATGCGGACGTAGCAACCTAATTCGAAAAAAATCCGTAGTTTGTACAAAAATTAACGCTATGAAAATTGACCAAGGAGTGTACTCCACTTCAAATGGGTGGAAATTCCCACTGACTCAGGCCGTAGAAAATCCCGATTTTATTATGGTTTTTGCAGCTTCAGAGCTGTTCAAAGACCTCGTTTGGATAGATGAACTGAAAATTCGGTACCCGAACGGTAGATTCATCGGCTGTTCTACATCGGGCGAGATTGCAGGAAGTACAGTAAAAGATCAAACAGCAGTGGCAACAGCCGTTAAATTCAGCACGGCAAGTGTGCTGTTTACGCAGCAAGATTTAACAACAACAGAAGATAGTTACGCCTGTGGAAAGCGCTTAATTGCGCAATTGCCTCCTTTAGAATTAAAGCACGTGCTGGTGTTTTCGGACGGACTGCATGTCAATGGATCTGAATTGGTAAAGGGAATGCGCGATAGTTTGCCTCAAGATGTTACAGTAACGGGTGGACTTGCAGGAGATGGCTCAAACTTCAAACAAACGTATGTAATTTCACAAGATGGAACCGCGCAAGATCGTTGTATTTGCGCTATAGGTTTGTATGGAAATTCGATTGAAGTTGGTTACGGCTCATACGGCGGATGGGATCCGTTTGGCGTAGAGCGGCGCGTTACGCAAAGCAAGGCAAATGTATTATACGAAATTGATAATCAACCTGCTCTTGAATTATACAAGTCGTTTTTAGGCGATAATGCCGCGCAGTTGCCGGCATCGGGACTTCTATTTCCGTTAAGTCTTCGTACACGGGAGGATGAACAACCGGTGGTTCGAACAATTTTGGCAGTAAATGAAAGCAATCAAAGTATAACATTTGCAGGCGATCTTCCGGAAGGTTCATATGTTCGGCTGATGAAGGCCAATACCGATCGACTCATTCAAGGTGCAGTAAAGGCCGCCGAAATTTCAAGTAATGGAATCGACAAAAAAGCTGCAGCTCTCGCAATTATGGTTAGTTGTGTTGGACGTAAGCTTGTTTTAAAGCAAATGGTAGAAGAAGAAGTAGAGGGGGCAAACGATTTACTCGGGAAGCAGTGTATTACCACCGGCTTTTACTCGTACGGCGAAATTTCTCCCTTTTCGGATAATGCAGCCTGCGAATTGCACAACCAAACTATGACCATCACTACGCTTTTCGAGAAGAATTAACCTGCATGCACCGATTATTACAACGTCAGCTTAAAAAATTTTTGCCAGAATCGTTTGTCGAACCAGAAGAGTTGCGCGATTTCCTCGAAGCAGTCAGCAATGCATATATCGATTATGAGCGCGATTATGAGCAACTGGAAAGAACGCTCGAGGTGAGTTCGAATGAGCTTTTTAAGTCGAACCAGCGTTTGAATGATTTGAACGCATTGCTTGAGGATAAAGTAAAACAGCGAACACAGGAATATGAAGTTCTAAATGAAGAACTTAAATCCGAAATCGACGTGCGCAAACATCGCGAAGAAGAACTGCATGAAACCGATCGCTTATTAACAGCTACAAACGATGCAACAACAATACTCCTAACCGAAACAGATTATGAAGCTGCGCTGGCTAAAGCCTTGAAACTGGTAAGCGAAGCAGTTGGTAATGAGCGTATTGTATTGTTCGAAAAAGATAACATTGAGGAAGTGAACTCAATCTACAGCGAGCGCATGTTATGGTGTGTTAGTAAAGACGGGATTGAGCTCGACCGAAAAGTGTTCAAAAACATCGATCTAAAACATTTACATTATGGTAAATATTTGAATTCTATTGCCGAATCCTCATCAATGGCATTAGATACTACAGAATCTAATCTGCCTGGCCGACAATATTTTGAACGAAATAACATTCAATCTGCCTTGCTGGTTCCAATCCTGCTCAAAGGTAAAATTTGGGGAATCGTAGGGTTCGAGTATACCGCAGCGCATGTAAGGTGGAATACCATCGAAACGGCAATACTTACAAATTTTTCAAGCTCGCTCGGAGGTATTGTTCAGCGCCGCAATCAGGAGGCTTTTCTTGTCAAAAAAAGACATGAACTAATAGAAGCTCAGGTTTTTGCGAAAATGGGGACCTTCGAACTTGATATTCAGGAAGGCCGGTCGCAGTTTACAGAGAACTGTTCCGAGTTACTTGGTTTAAGTAAGAAAGATCTTGTTTACGATACAGAACTTGTGGCGCGGTTGCGAAA
>JBKCFX010000301.1:0-1210 GCA_046303595.1 Bacteroidia bacterium | reverse complement strand
CACTCAAACTTCGAAGGAAAGCCAATAATGCATCCTTCTCGGTATTGCTCAATTTCAGCGGACGAATGCGTTCATCCTTGTTATAAAATGCCGTTCCACCTTTGATGTAACGATTAAGCACATCATCGAGTGTTGCGATAGAGCCATCGTGCATGTATGGTGCAGTTAAATTTATATTGCGCAAAGAGGGTACAGAGAATTTACCTCGGTCTAACGGATCCATCGTAATGCGCTGTCTTCCGCTATCGGCGTAGGTTTCAAACAAGCCATTGCACGTAAATCCGGGGCTATCGAAATTGAAACCGCCATGGCAATTGCTGCATCCGGTTTTGGAAGAGAAGAACAAATCCATTCCCTTTTTTTCATTCTCCGAAAGTGCTGTTGTATTTCCGTTCTTCCATTGGTCATACCGCGAATTACCCGAAATCAGTGTAAGCTGAAAACACATCAGGGCATGCAGAATCGAATTCCCCGAAAGCGTGTCGTTGTAAGCTTTCTTAAACTCAGCTTTGTATGCTTCATCGTCTTGCAACTTTCCAACTATCGCCCGAATAGAACTCCCCATTTCGTTGGGGTTTTGAATCGGATTCATGGCTGTTAGCTTCAGAAGCGATACACCTCCATCGCGAAAGAAATTATCTTTCCAAGCCAAATTAAACAAGGCTTGTGCATTGCGAAATCCTGTGCGTCCATCGATTCCTTTGCTCAAACTCAATGGTTCGGCAAAGGCATTTTCTAGTTTGTGACAGCTGCCGCAACTAATGCTGTTATCGCGAGATAGACGGACATCATAGAATAATTTTTTACCCAATGCAATTCGCGAGTCTGTTAACTCATCGGCAAGTGACTCTGGCAATTGAGGAAAGCCGGCAGGGATTTTTAATTGTGTACGATCAATGTGCATTTCATCCTCTTTCTTCTGACAGGCAGCTAAAAGTAGAATTGCCCAAAACGCAAAGATGAAGCGACAAATCATTCCTTTTTCTTAATACTCTTGCTGATGTTGCGGATTACTTTTTCGGCAAGTCCAAGATTGTCGGTTGTATGCGTGAAATAATCATTCATTATGTTAATGGTATCGCCCGGCTGACGAAAAACATCATTTACTTCGATAGCCAAATCGAGAATTGTGGTTTCCTTGTCTTTCAACTCGATCGACAAATCCGAAATGCTTCCGGGTGAATAAAGCACATCCAATCCGCTGTGATAG
>JBKCFX010000300.1:0-2631 GCA_046303595.1 Bacteroidia bacterium | reverse complement strand
GCAGGATATTTTTTCGGGCGAATTCGATAATGGAAACGGAATTTTCTATGCCGTGGGGGCGCCCGAGCAAACAACCGAAGATTCGGTAAACCAGCAATTGTACACGATAAATACAAGTACCGGCGCGCTCACCGTTGTTGGTGACTTAAATTTGTTTACCTCATCTGCAAGCTATTACGGCCTTGAAGATGGAATCAACGGTTTGGCCTACGATCCGGGCGATAACGTATTGTATGGCATTTCATACGTTGGCAATCTTTACCGCATCAATGTTAACGATGCATCTACCACATTGATTGGTCAAACTCAAAGCGACTGCCGAGGTCTTGCCTACGATGCATCTACCCAAAAACTTTGGGCTATTGCTTCGGACGCAACGCTTTATGAAATCGATAAAAACACTGGCAGTATCTTATCAACTGTGCCTTGTCAGGAGAATTTTGATTTTATTACCTCACTTACTTATGCACCTCCAGCTAATGAGATTCAGGAATTCACCTGCACCGATAATGTGTATGTGTTGCTTTCGCCGGATAACTTCTTAAACCTAGGAAACGACACCCTGCTTTGCAATACGCCTGAATTTACACTTTCACAACCAGGCTTGAGTAATTATCTCTGGCAAGATGGTAGCGAGAGCAACTCGTTTGAAGTTACCGAGAGTGGTCAATACACGCTGCAAGCCACCAGCAATGCCGGCTGTGTAGATACCGACACGGTGCAGATTCAGCTAGTCAGTCCACCGTTGAGTGCTACGGCAAGTCCATCCACGCTTGTTTTGGGCGACACGGCGCAGCTCACCGCAGTATCAGATGCTACAAGCTACCAGTGGACTCCTTCCGAGGGACTATCCTGCAGCAATTGCCCCAATCCATTGGCAACACCCGATGAAACCACCGATTATATTGTTTTTGCTACCGACTCGTTCGGTTGCCGGGTTTCCGATACGCTTACTATAACGGTTGACATACGCTGCAACGAAGTTTTTATTCCGAGTATTTTCTCGCCCAACGGAAAAGGCCCTCAAACCAACGAAACCTTCTGCATCTACAGCGATTGTGTGGAGCAGTTTAAGCTGGTAATCCACAACCGCTGGGGCGAACGTATTTTCGAAACCGAAGACATCAACCAATGCTGGGATGGCACCTATAAAGGTGTGGAAGCGGCCAGTGGGGTGTATGCGTTTAATGTGTATGTGCGGCAGCTCGATGGTGCAGTGGTAAATAAAACGGGGACAATTACGCTTGTTCAATAATCTAAATTTAAATCTATCCGAAACAGTTAATTGTCCGATGCAAAAGTCTAAATCATTGATTAATTTACCGTTAATAGCATTTCTGTTTTTGTCGGGCTACATCTGTGCCCAAAATTTTGGTACATGGACCTGGATGAAAGGTACAAATTCGAGCGAAGGATCTGTGGTTCAAGGTACGATGGGCATACCCGATCCCGCCAATACGCCGGGCCCTATGTTTGACCCTGTTGGATTTACCGACTTGCAAGGCCGATTTTGGGTGTATGGTGGCTCAATGTTGGGGGGTAACCAACCGTTTCAAATGTGGATGTTTGACCCGGCCAGCAACAACTGGACATGGATGAGCGGTTCTACACAAATTAATGCTCCGGCAGTGTACGGTACGCAGGGAGTTTCGTCGCCCTCGAATTTTCCCGGAACGCGCGAAGGTTCATGCGGCTGGACCGACTTGGAAGGTAATCTTTGGTTGTTTGGTACATTTCACAATGGAATTACCAAAAACGACCTTTGGAAATACACTATTGCCACCAACCAATGGACCTGGATGAAGGGCTCCAATGTTGATGATGACCAAGGTAGCTATGGCGTGCTTGGCGTTCCAGACATTAACAACTGTCCGCCGTCTAGGGGGCACTCATCGGCTTGGACCGATTTGAACGGCGACCTCTGGCTTTTTGGAGGTTTTTTCCCGAAAGGCGAAAGTGTGGCATACGATGATGTGTGGCGCTATTCGATAGCAACCAATACATGGACCTGGATGGGTGGTTCGGCCGGTTCTAACAGTATACCGCCAATCCATGGTGTTTTAGGCGAGCCTTCTTCCACCAATACTCCGGGTGGGCGCTGGACCGATTCGCAATGGAGGGATTCAAACGGCGATTTTTGGCTTTTTAGCGGCGCCACCGGTACGTTTGCCACCACATTTGCCGATATCTGGAAATTTAGTCCTTCGTCTTTGTTATGGACTTGGATGGGCGGGGCCAACACCCCCATCTTTACTGATACGTTTAATCTTAAATGCACTGAAAATGCCGGAAGTCCTGCATCTGTAATTTATAATTCGGTTTGTTGGACCGATGCGTGCGACCGCTTATGGCAATTTGGGGGAGAGGGCCGAGACGGCGTTTCGGTAGGTTATACCAACGTTACCTGGTTTTTTGATCCCTTAACGGAAGCATTTGTATGGCAGGGAGGCAGCACCGCGTATTTGCAGCAAGGCGAGTACGGTACGCAGGGTGTGCCCTCGCCGCTAAATTATCCACCTTCTATCATGGGCGGCGCAGGGTTTAGTGACAATGCGGGTAATTTTTGGATGTTTGGGGGATACAGAACGCCCGAATTTATCGGATCGGGTGGCGAATCAAACACCCTGTGGA
>JBKCFX010000299.1:0-10494 GCA_046303595.1 Bacteroidia bacterium | reverse complement strand
GTGGTTCGGGGTGCTATGCTCGCGCATAAAGCCGAGGAAGAAGGTGTTTATGTGGCCGAGCGCATGGCCGGACAGCATCCGCACATCAACCACTTGTTGATTCCAAATGTGGTGTATACCTGGCCCGAAGTCGCTTCGGTTGGTTATACCGAGGAGCAACTCAAAGCCGACAAGCGTGCCTATAAAAGCGGATCGTTTCCGTTTAAAGCCAGCGGACGTGCCCGTGCCAGCATGGACACCGACGGACTCATCAAAGTACTGGCGGACAAAGAAACGGATGAAATTCTGGGCGTGCATATGATTGGTCCGCGTGCGGCCGATATGATTGCCGAAGCCGTTGTAGCCATGGAATTCCGCGCCTCGGCCGAAGACATTGCGCGCATTTCGCACGCACACCCCACATTTACCGAGTCGTTCCGCGAAGCAGCATTGGCAGCTACCGACAACCGCGCATTGCACATTTAACGATGACGCAAACAAAGCATCCGAAACGGTATACCGTAACCGCCGCCTTGCCTTACGCAAACGGTCCGGTACACATTGGTCATTTGGCGGGCTGTTATATTCCGGCCGATACCTTTGTGCGCTTTCTGCGGCTGCAGGGCAAGGAAGTGCTTTTTATTTGCGGATCCGACGAGCACGGAGTTCCTATTACACTCAAAGCCCGCGATATGGGCATCTCGCCGCAGGACGTGGTAAATAAGTACCACAAACAAATGGGCGATTCGTTCCGCGATTTGGGAATTTCGTTCGATGTATATTCTCGGACCTCAGCGCCTATTCACCACAAAACGGCCCAGGAATTTTTCCTCAAACTTTACGAAAAAGGAGAATTTACAGAACAAGTTACCGAGCAGTATTTCGATGAACAAGAGCAAACGTTTCTGGCCGATCGGTATATCGTGGGAACTTGTCCGAACTGCCAAAGCGAAGGCGCGTATGGCGACCAGTGCGAGAAATGCGGTAAGTCGCTAAGTCCGGCCGATTTGATAAATCCCAAGTCGAAGCTGAGCGGACAAACCCCCGTTAAGAAGCAAACGAAGCATTGGTTTTTGGCTTTAGACCGCTATCAAAAAGAGTGGATAGATGCTTGGATGCCTACACATAAAGACGACTGGAAGCCCAATGTTTACGGGCAATGCAAATCGTGGCTCGATCAAGGACTGCAACCTCGAGCCATTACGCGCGAGTTGGAATGGGGCGTAAAAGTTCCGCTCGAAGGCGAAGAAGGCAAAGTGCTGTACGTTTGGTTTGATGCGCCCATCGGCTACATTTCTGCAACACGCGAATGGGCCGAAAAAACAGGGCAGGATTGGGAAAAATGGTGGAAAGACGAACACAGCAGCCTGGTGCATTTTATTGGTAAAGACAACATTGTTTTTCATTGCATTATTTTTCCGGCCATCCTCAAGGCGCATGGAGGTTATATTTTACCCGATCATGTGCCGGCCAACGAGTTTCTGAATCTCGAAGGCGATAAAATTTCAACCTCACGCAACTGGGCCGTTTGGCTGCACGAATACCTGGAAGAGTTTCCGGGAAGGCGCGATGAATTGCGCTATGTGCTCACTTCGATTGCACCCGAAACAAAAGACAGCGATTTTAGCTGGAAAGATTACCAGGCCCGTGTTAACAACGAATTGGCCGATATTCTGGGCAATTTCGTGAATCGGGTAATGGTTTTATCGCACAAGTACTTTAATGGCAAAGTGCCGGTTTCGACTTTTACGCCTTCGCAAGAAGTGGAAGCTGCAGCGAGTCACATTTTTGAGCAGATGCCCGAACAAATGCATCACTGGCAGTTTCGTCAGGCCTTATTTGATGGGATGAATTTGGCGCGCGCCGGAAATAAATTCCTTGCCGATGCGCAGCCCTGGAAGCTCAACCTCGAAACGGAGCGCGAAAAAGTGGCCGATATCATTGCCTACAGCATCGATATTGTAGCGCGATTGTCGGTAGCCTTAGCGCCTTTTTTACCTGACACTTCGGCCAGGATGCGCAAAATGCTGAATTTGCCGAAAATTTATGACTGGAACGATTTATTGGTAAGTCACCTTCAGGAAGGACATGCTTTGGGCTTGCCCGAAATCCTGTTCCGTAAAATAGAAGACGCCGAAATGGATGCCCAATTGGCAAAGCTCGAAGCGTCTAAGGCAGCACGCCAACCTCAAACCCCTCAACACAATCCTGTGAAAGACTCCATTTCGTACGACGATTTTATGAAGATGGACATCCGCGTTGCGACCATTTTGGAAGCCGAGCGCGTGCCCAAAGCCGATAAATTATTAAAGCTCTTACTCGATACCGGCATTGATAAACGAACCGTTGTTTCGGGCATTGCCGAGCATTTTACGCCCGAAGAAATTGTGGGGCGCCAGGTAAGTGTATTGATGAACTTAGAACCCCGAAAAATCCGAGGCATCGAGTCGCAGGGCATGATTTTAATGGCCGCCGATGCCAGCGGCAAACTAGAATTTGTGCAGCCGGGAGAGAAAGTGAGTGAGGGAGCAGAGATTCGTTAGGTTTAGTATGTAGAGACGATGGCAAGAAAATTATTTCATTCGTTTGTGCATGCATTCAGGGGAATAATTTTCGCATTTACGACCCAGCGCAACTTCAGAATTCATCTTTTGTCGTTGTGTTTGGTAATTATTGTAGGATTTGCATTTAGCTTAAACTTCTTGGAATGGCTTATCATTCTGGGATGCAGTTGCGTTGTACTTACTGCAGAACTATTTAACACAGCTCTAGAAGAACTTTGCAACAAATTGCATCCCGAAAAAGATAGTCAAATTGGAAAAGTTAAAGATATTTCAGCTGCAGCGGTTTTAATTGCGGCCCTTTTTGCACTACTTGCAGGGATTTTGATTTTCGGTAATAAAATTCACGTGTAGATTTCGGCAGACATAATTTATCTGCCGAATCTAAAGGCTACTAAAACAAACAAATGCTCACAAATTTTATCAATACGGCACAAAAACCGTTGTGTCTCTGCGAACGGTTGGGATAATGCTACAAACAGGAATTTCCGAGCTGTTAATTACCTCCTGCGCTGCCGACCCAACGAATAAATCCGTGAAATTTATCTCCTGCTGCGTCATTATCATAATCATGTCGCCCTGGTTGTTTTGCGCATATTTCACCACCTCTTCGCCAAGATTTTCGTGATCTTCGGGTGCTTTAATCAATTCGGCGCTGCAATTCACCTCTGCTCTTTCCAAGAAATGTTTCACCTGGTTCAATTGCACTTGCAATTTATTTACAACCTCTTCATCGTCGGTTAGCAATATCGAAACAACTCTAATTTCGGCTTTGAAATAGCGCGAAAGTTCGATGGCTTTATTCACCTTTTCGCGTGTTTCTTTCGTAAGGTCGAGCGGTAAAATGATGCGTTTGAACCCGTCGTGATTTGGCTGTCCTTTGATGGAAATTACCGGAACACGGCTCTCGCGCACAACACGCAAGGCATTTGAACCAATAAACCGCTTGCGTATGCCATCCGAACCATTGGTGCCCATCACAATAAAGGTTGCACCCGCCATTTCAGAAACACGCACCACTTCTTCGTAAATCTTGCCATCGGCAACCATTGGCGTAACACGAAGTTTAGATCGTTGTTCTACTTCTGCCGTTAATGCGTTCATCCGATTCCAAACTTCGGTGCGCACCTTATCATCGTCGGAAGAAAAAATGCTCGAAATGATTCCCTGATCTCCGGTTACGTGGAGCAGCATCAAATCGCTATTCAATGTTTTGGCAATTACCTCGGCATGGTGCAAGGCAATAAGGCTCTGTGGAGAAAAATCGACAGGAACCAGAATGATTTTTTTTGTGGTGTTCATTCGCTTTATTTACTTTATTGTTGCAAAAGTAATCATTCTGATGAAGCCAATTCCAAGTTCCGAATTAGTTCTTAACCCCGATGGAAGCATTTACCACCTCAAACTGCATCCCGAACAACTTGCCGAACGCGTAATCGTTGTGGGCGACCAGGGCCGCATTGAAGAAATTTCGAGGCATTTCGACACCATCGAATACAAGGTGCAGAACCGCGAATTTGTGACACATACCGGACTTTGCCGCGGGAAACGAATTACTGCTTTATCGACAGGCATCGGCACCGACAACATCGACATTGTGATGAACGAACTCGACGCATTGGTTAACATCGACCTCGAAAAACGCGTTGCCAAATCAGAACATCAAGCACTCGAAATCGTGCGTATCGGAACATCGGGTACCATCTGCGAAGACATTCCGGTCGACTCTGTTCTGGCTTCGACGCATGGTTTGGGTTTCGACGGGCTGATGCATTTTTATCGTTTTCATGCGAACAAAAATGAAGCGCAACTTTGCGAAGCCATTATTGCGGCGCTGAATCTTCCTTCCAATGTAAACTCACCGTATCTAGTTGAAGGCGATGCGGCATTGTTCGCGAAAATGTCGAGCGGATATTTCACCGGAATTACGGCAACGGCTAGCGGATTTTATGGTCCGCAGGGACGACAAATCCGTTTGGAACCGGCCGTTTCCGATCTCAACGAGCGCATGATGCAGTTTCGAATGGGCGAACACCGCATTACAAACTTCGAAATGGAAACATCGGCCCTGTTTGGACTGGCGCGCTTGCTCGGACATAAAGCGGCCACTGTTTGCGTCATCATTGCCAACAGAGCGCGGAAAGAATACAGCAAAAATTATAAAGCCCCGATGCAACAGCTCATCGTGGATGTGCTCGACCGACTTTCTTCCTAACTTTGAAGCCATGACCGACAACGAGCTCAATGCATTGATTAATCTGCTGGAAGACCCCGACGAGGATGTTTTCACAACAGTAAAGGATCAGATTCTTTCAATGGGTTCGGATGTAATTCCGGCGCTTGAGCAGGTGTGGGAGAATACGTTCAACAACATTTTGCAAAGTCGCATTGAGGATGTTATTCATACCATCCAAATGGAGCAGGTAAAAGCCGAACTGCTGCTTTGGGTCGAAACGGGTGGCAACGATTTACTGGCCGGCACACTGTTGATTAGTCGCTACCAATATCCCGATCTCGATACCGAATACGTGCGCAAGCAAATTGATCTGATTAAACGTGATGTATGGCTCGAGATTAACCCTAATTTAACGGCATACGAAAAAGTAAAGGTCATCAACCACATTTTGTTTGATGTTTACAATTTCTCGGGCAATACGAGCAATTACCACGCGCCGCAAAATTCATTCATTAACAATGTTCTAGAATCGAAACGGGGAAATCCTTTGCTGCTTTCTATAGTGTATTCGGTTATAGCACAAGGACTAAATATTCCGATTTACGGCGTGAATTTGCCTGAGCATTTTATTTTGGCGTACCGCGACGAATATTCCATTCAGCAGGAAGGCCAGGAAGAAGCCATTCTTTTTTACATCAACCCGTTTAGCCGCGGTGCAGTGTTTAGCCGGCGCGAAATCGACACGTTTTTAAAACAGCTTAAACTTGAACCCAACCGTATTTTTTACGAAAGTTGCCCAAACATCGATATCGTTAGCCGCCAGGTTCGAAACCTTGTGAATTCTTACGAAAAACTTGGTTACCCGAATAAAGTGAATGATTTAAAGGAGCTGCTTGTTATTTTATCCGGCCATGCCCATTAGAACGACGGTTGTTCTTTCGAACTGCCTTGGGCAAACGTTGCCGTTTTATTTTTTTGGGATATCGTTTAAGAATTAAGCGCGAAACTTCATCTGGTGCTCTGTTGCATTTAAAACCCCAACCTTCTTGTAAATTTAGCTTACGATAGAAGAAAAACGATCCGTCTTTCAGGGCCGAAACAGGCGCAACCAATACTGTAAGTGCTTCGGTAAGCGGCGTGGTGTAGCCAAATTCACTAAAATCGTGAATTGAATAGGCCAGTCGCTGCGAAATACGCTTTTTTCTGGTTTCTAATGTTACACTATCACAGCCAAGCTCAATAATTCGTGCGCGACGTGGCATTGAGGCCGTATCGTTCCTAAGGCGGAATAATATCGAATTTCCATCGCGGAAAAGAGGCCGTTGTTTTTTTGTGGTGTGATAAAACTCGAACTGGTAGCGTTCGCTTTTCAGTCCTTTGCTGATGGCTTCGCTCTCCAGCAAGAAACCATATGTTAAATGCGAAAGCACTTCATATTCTTGATCGTCTTGCGGATCCATGAGGCGAAAAACAATGCTGGTGTCGCTGGTTTGAAGGATGATGCATTCCAGCGTTTCGTCGCCCTCGCGCATGAAAATCAGATCTTGCGCCTGCAGATTTGGTTTAAAAGCCAAGCAGAAACAATAAGCTGCAAGCAAGTGGAGTAGATTGAATTTCATTGCGTTTGCAAAAATAGCGTATTGTTAGGATTCAGTTTGTACTTTTGCTAAACAATGAACCGCCGACTCATACTTGATTCAAAAAAAGCGCACCAGAAACTGCAGCGTATGGCTTTGCAGATTTATGAGCACAATATGGATGCTTCCGTTGTGCTGTATGGAATTGAGTCGGGAGGCTATGCTGTAGCGCAGATTCTGGCTGGCTATTTAATAGACTTCGCACGCAAAGACTTTCCGGTTCATTCGCTTAAAATCGATAAAGTGAATCCGCTCGCTGCAGCAGGTATTTCGGTCGATTCTTCACTTGACCTCAAAGGCAAAACGGTAATTATCATCGACGATGTACAGAACTCCGGTCGCACGATGATGTACGCCATTCGCAGTTTTCTCGATTATCCATTGGCATCGGTACAGGCTTGCGTGTTGGTAGATCGCGCGCATCCGAAATTCCCGGTTCGCTGCGATTATGTTGGACTATCGCTTTCGACCACCCTGCAGGAACATGTGCAGGTTGAGGTGAATGGCGAAGTGGTTGAGGTGTTTTTGAGTTAAATCCAGAATTGTCATTCGACAATTTTTCTAAAGAAGCCATTAAAAATATTGATCACAACAAACTGATTACATGAATTATATCCTATAAATTGAATCGTCATTTGTTGATTTTTTTGTTGTGTTTTCTTACACTAAGTCCGGAATCAATTCTTAAGATCTAAATCTAAATTCTATTCTTTCCTTGCCTTCGGCCCGTTTACATAATGATTCAATAAAAAAAGCCGCTTTGTGGGCGGCTTTCTTAGATATAGCGCAATCGAAAACTAATTTCTTATAATTCTGCTGGTAACAACCCGCCCGTTCTCCTGAACATATACGAAGTACATTCCCGCGGATACATCCTGCATGTTTAATTTGCTTTGTTCAAACGCACGCACCTCAACACGTCCAAAGCTTTTCACAACACGACCTTGAATGTCGCGGAGCTCAACTATTGGATTTGCATATACAAGTGGATCGATTAACAGACTGGCCACTTCAGTAACAGGATTTGGACTTACCACCACTTCGTTTTGCCAAAGTGTTGGACGGTTTATAACCTGAACATCAGAGTAGGTAAACGCTCCGTTAAAATCAACTTGCTTTAGGCGATAGTATGAAATTCCTTGCAATGGCTGATCATCGTTGAATGAATAGTTCAGGATAGCATTGCTGTTACCCGCTCCTTTTAAACGACCAACTTCATTGAAATTCACTGCATCGGCACTGGCTTCTACCACAAAATAATCGTTGTTGGTTTCAGAAGCAGTTGTCCAATTCACAAGTACCTCATCGTTTACAGCTGATGCACTGAAGTCGATTAAAGTAATCGGAAGCGGATTTTCGGATGTGCTGGAAGAAAGTGAGAACGGACTGAAACTTGAGATTGAGCCTGAAGAGGAAATACTGCCTACGACAGTATTTCCTGATGTTCCTCCGTTACCATGATCTCTCCATGCTGAGCCGTCCCAGCGGGCAACACGCAAATCTGAAAGATTCGTTACGCCACAGCTTGTTGTGTTCCAGGTTAATGTTACCACCGCCGCCGATGAGCCGGCATTGCGATCCAATGTCCAATATTCGCAGTGGCTAAGATGATCTAAAGAAGCATCTTTGCTCGAATGAGGGTATGATCCATCTGAGTCGGCAAAAAAGAATGTTCCGGTAAATGCCGAACCTGTTGTTGCCGGTGCAGATATTCCGATGGGGCGATACACACCGCTTTTTCCGATTGGGAAAGTAAAGGCATCATTTCCTTCCTTCTTAACCGGCCCCTGCACGTGGCTGCTGCTCGATGCTCCACTTACAGTAGCATTGTCGAGTACAGTTAACAAATTGGTTGACGAAGAAAGAATAAGTCCCGATGTTAATGTTAAATTGTTGCTAATGATAATCGGAACCATTAGGGTAACGCGGTTGGATGGCTTGTTTACAGTTACATATCCAAAATCGGGCGGCATTGATGCATCGCCTGTAATATTTTGATTGGCAGTGCCGTCAAATGTTACTCTACCATTGCCATAGGCAAAATTAATTATTGTAGAGGAGCCTGTGGTAGAAATGCTTTTGGCAAAAGTACAGTTGGAATTATGAGCAGGGAAAAGCGTAAAGGCATTTGTTTGACGAAAACTCACATCTTCGTTAAAATCATCTCCCATTGATCCCGCCATGATCATTGTTCCCGAACCGGTTACAGCAATGCTAGTTACTCCATTGAATACATTTCCACCCGAAGATGCATTGTTCGAACTACCACTTTTAACGAGATTCACTGTTCCGTTAAAAGTGGTTCCGTTAAGGTAAATACCCGGACAATTGAAATCAACATTCCCATTAAATGTGTTACCACCTTCGAGATGCAATTCGGCAGCGCTGCCAAATGTATTGAGAACCTGTGAAGTAGTTCCTGTTTGGGTCAATCCGGCTATGCGCAAGCCACCAGTTGTAAAGCCACTTGTTCCGATGCGCAATGATTTTGTATCGGCAAGTGTGGATGTTCCACTGCTTTGTCCAAAACGAACCCCAAGCGATGAACCGGTAGAATTTAAGTTCACATTTCCGTTGAATTGGTGACCGCTTCCACCGTCTGCCAAGTAGATGATATCTGAACCGAAATTGTTTAACGTTAAGTTGCCATTAAAAATATCGGCCTCCGATGCACCAAGGACCCATTCGCCTGAGCCGGTTGTTTCGAGAGTTGCCAAGCTGTTGAATGTGTTACCGCCGTCTGAAACAGACGACATAGCCCCTGTTTTGGTTAAAACGGCATCTGCGTTAAAGGTTGCGCCATTCAAAATAATTCCCGGCGAAGTAAATGTAACGGCTCCGTTAAATGTTGTTCCGCTTTCCAGTTGTAAGGTTACTGCATCCGTAAAATCAACTAATGTTTGTGTGGTCGAACCTGTTTGCGTTAAACCGCGGATAATCAAATCGCCATTGCTGAAACCATCAACACCTATTGATATTGTTTTGGTATCTGCAAGAGTGGAGGTGCCATTGGCCTGTCCAAAGCGAATTCCTAAACTACTTGGTGTAGAATTTACAATGATATCTCCATTGAATTGGTGACCGCTTCCGCCATGAGCAAGTTGAATAAAAGATCCGCCACTGCTTGTTGCGACAAGAATTCCGTTAAAAATATCAGCCGATGTTGAACCAAGTGTTAAACCGGCAGAACTGCTGTTAATAAGCGTAACATCCGAATTAAATGTATTGCCTCCGGTACCAATATTCGCTGTAGAACCCGATTTTTCGATGGTTAATGTATTGTTAAACGTGGCTCCATTCAAAAACACCTGTGGAAACTTGTAATTTACTGCGGCATTGAACGTAGTTCCTGATTCGAAATAAACTGCTGCAGTTCCTGAGTTTAGTGTAATGGTTTGAGCGGTTGTGCCTACTTGCGTAAAATTGCGCAGACGTAAACTACCGGCAGTGAAGCCTGAACCTCCTATCATAATTCGACGACCATCGGCAAGAGTAGCCGATCCGCCTGACTGACCAAAACGTACACCTTTACTTGAACCGGTTGAATTTACCGTGATATTTTGTGCAAAATCGGTTCCTGCAGCTCCATGTGCTACATACGTCATTTGGTTACCACTTTGCGTAAATGTAACTGAAGCATTGAAATCATCAGGATTACTTACCCCGAGCAATAACTCGCCTGTTCCTGAATTTACAAATGTGGTTGTATCATTAAATGTATTTCCTCCCAGACTTTGATTATTCCCAGCTCCCGATTTAGTAAAGCTTGCCGTACCGTTGAACGTAGAACCATCGAGAAATAATTGAGGTGCTGTGAATGTAACGTTGGCGTTAAATGTGCAACCTGTTTTAAGAGAAAGTGATGCTGTTCCGGTTAATGTTAACGACTGAGCCGTTGTGCCCGACTGGGTTAAATTTCTTAAATATAAATCACCAATCGAGAAGCCACTGCCTCCAATTTCAAGCAATTTTGTTGAGGCAAGGGTTGATGTTCCGCCTGCCTGCCCTAAACGGATTCCCGGACTCGTGCCGGTAGATGTAAAGGTAATGTTGCCTTCGAACGAATTTCCTGTCGCAACATGCGCAACCGAAATCCAGCCGGAACCCGAATTGGTAAAACTTACATTCTGTTTGTAACTAT
>JBKCFX010000298.1:0-1315 GCA_046303595.1 Bacteroidia bacterium | reverse complement strand
GGATCGAGGATATCGATTAAAAACTGAATATTTAAATCGTCCTCATTCCAATATTGTCGTACGTTAAATTGTCCATTTTCTGCCGAAACACGGTCGAAGTCGATGTGCTTTGCATTCAGGTAAATGTCGTCGAAGTTTGCCTCTACTTTACCGAGATACAGCATCGTGTCGCGGTGCATGTCCTCAACATAAAGTCCTTCTAACGTAACGCGATCGAAAAATCGGATGTTTACTTTTTCAATGGAAATGGTTGTTCCAATTGATTCTGAAGCATATTTCGATAATGCTTTTGCAAGCGATGTTTGTACCACCGGGAATTGCAAAACAACAAAAGAAGCTGCAAGCAATAGCAGAATGCTAAGCAAGAAAATTCCTGTTATTTTGCGAAGAATTTTAATTGCGATACGATTTATGGACTTGAACCGTCCGTTTTACATATTGGCCATTGAGTCGTCGTGCGACGACACTGCAGCGGCTGTGCTCGATGCTGACAAATTGCTTGCCAACGAAGTCGCCGGACAGGAAATTCACCGAATTTGGGGAGGTGTTGTTCCCGAATTGGCTTCCCGTGCTCATCAACAGCAAATTGTTCCGGTGGTTCATGCAGCGCTTGCTAAGGCAAAAATAAGCAAAGAACAGCTTCATGCCGTAGCCTTTACAAAAGGTCCTGGTTTGCCCGGGTCGTTGCTCGTTGGTGTTTCGTTTGCCAAGGCCTTTGCTGCCTCGCTGAATATTCCTTTTGTGGGCGTTAATCATATGCAGGGGCATATTTTGGCTCATCTGATTGATACCGGAAATGAACGGCCCGAATTCCCATTTTTGTGCTTAACAGTATCGGGTGGTCATACACAAATTGTGCGTGTAGATTCGCCGATAAAAATGGAAATACTGGGACAAACTACCGATGATGCAGCAGGAGAAGCATTCGATAAAGCTGCAAAGATGCTTGGTTTGCCTTATCCCGGTGGGCCGCACATCGACCGGCTTGCTCAAACCGGTGATCCGCATGCATTTGCTTTTCCCGAGCCCAAGGCCGAGGGCTGCAATTTTAGTTTTAGCGGACTGAAAACATCCATGCTTTACTTAATTCAACGCGAAGAGCAAAAACAAACGGGATTTACTTCTGCAAATCAACATCATCTGGCAGCTTCGCTTCAGTTTACAATCGTAAAAATTTTAATTAGTAAACTTTTACTTGCCGCTAAAGCAACAGGTATAAACCAGGACGCAATGCACTCCATCATTTCACGATCGGCATATGACATGCTCATAGTGCAGTTCAATAACCCGAAAGGCTCATGGACCAACCTCAGGC
>JBKCFX010000297.1:0-3490 GCA_046303595.1 Bacteroidia bacterium | reverse complement strand
ATTGAAACTTGAGCATTAAGCGTTTGGTTGGAAAAATAAAAGAAGAAGAAGAAAAATAAAAAATTGCACCCCACATGAAACACATTTTTCATACGCATAAATTAGTTTGCAAAGGTTTCGATAGGCCTTGAGAGGAATGTTAATTTAAGGTTAAACAAAAGTATAATTAATATCAATTTAACGTTAAGGACCTACCTTAAACTTGAAGTTTATTCAATTGATTATCTCACTTAAATACGTTAGGTTTGGAGCGTTTTATGAAGTCTATTTTCCTGATTCTTTTTTTGATGGGCTTTTTATTTCCATCAAATGCCCAATCGCTCGAACAACGCGATAAATATTTGGTATACTTTCATGAAAAATGTACGCAGCACGAATTCGATCCTCTAAGGTTTTTTCATCCCAACGCAATTGAACGCCGTTTGCGCGAAGGATTGCCGCTTGCCGACGAAAGCGATTGGCCGGTATGTGAGCATCGTAGCGCAGAAATTCTATCGACCGGAGCCACGATTAAAATGCTGAGCCGTTGGTTTAACGCAGCTGTTGTTTGGGCAGATATGGAAGAGCTTACTGCAATTCAATCACTTCCGGTTGTTGCCTCTATCGAAAAGCTCGAAAAACAATCCGGCGAAATTGCCGAAGTGGTAGCAATCTTAGATGAGGAAGAACAGGAATTACTAGCGAATCAAGTGGAACGAATGGGTTCAGATGTCTTAGAGTCAGAAGGCTTGAACGGCAAAGGCATTCGCGTGGCCATTTTTGATGTTGGGTTCTCGGGAGCCGATCGAAATCCGGCATTTGACCATTTGCGCGCTTCGAACCGAATAGTTAAAACACGCGATTTTGTAAAGAACCGCGACAATGTGTATCAAGGTGGATCGCACGGCACATCGGTTTGGTCGTGCATTGGCGGCAAGGTCGATGGCAAATGGTCGGGCCTGGCCTGGGATGCCGAATTTTTGCTTGCACGCACCGAACTGGCTGGTCGAGAACCATTTTCGGAAGAAGAAAACTGGGTAGCTGCAGCCGAATGGGCCGATCAGCATGGAGCCGACATCATCAACAGTTCGCTGGGATACACCAATAAGCGTTACTTCCCGGAACAGATGAATGGAAAGAAATCGTTCATTACCCGAGGCGCTAACATGGCGGCACGCAAAGGGATGCTGGTGGTAAATGCTGCAGGAAACGAAGGCAGCGGAAGCTGGAGAATTATCTCGGCACCGGCCGACGCCGATTCTGTTCTGGCGGTAGGCGGACTGGTACCTTGCTGCAATTACCGAATCGATTTCAGTTCCTTTGGCCCCACTGCCGATAAGCGTATGAAACCGAATGTTTGCGCACAGGGAAGAGTGTTTTGCGCAGCCGAAAACGGCAATTCATCGGCCGATGGAACATCATTCGCTTCACCATTAATGGCAGGATTTGCAGCGTGCATGTGGCAAAAACATCGGGAATTGAAGTGTATGGAACTATTCCGCGAAATCGAACGAGCCGGGCATCTTCATCCGTATTTCGACTATGCTCACGGCTTTGGATTGCCACACCCAAATCGGTTTAAAAAGGAAAAATCCAACCCATCCATTTACACCATAGAAAAGGATCCAACCGGAAAAGAAATACTCGTACGCCTTATCGACAGCCTTGCCGGTATTGAGAAGCCTGAAATTTTATATTATTCCTTTGTGCGGCCCAATGGCGTACTCGAATCGTACTATGCCATAAATGTTACCGAGAACATCCCACTGCGAATTGATGCAGCAACACTTGGAAACAATCGTTTGCGAATACACTATCGAGGACAAACTGAAGAAATCTACCTAAATAAATGATGAAAAACATAATTGCAACGCTGTTTCTGGCATTCACCGTTTATAGCTCCCGGGCTCAAGAATTTGTAGTTTCTGAAGAGGTAGCCATCGATTCAACAATCGAAAAAAGAGGTCCTAACCGCAAGCATTACCGCCACAGTTATATGAATTTTGGTGCTTGTGTTGATGCCGGCGAAACCGGAGCTCGTGTTAGACAGCCGCGCATCGATCATTTTACGTTCGGCGTGCGGTATAAGCGTAGGCTTGCCGAGCATTTTGCCATAGGCTATGATATCAATTACACCGTAAACGATTTCGCTTTAAAACAGGAAAGCTCTAAAAAAATCATTAACAACTTCATTAACAAGCGCGAACGAATGATTTTCAACATTTTTGAAGGTGGTTTATTTGCACGAATAAATGTTGGCAAACGGGGAAATCAATTGGGGAAATTCATTGATTTAGGCGGCTATGGAAGTGTTACCGTTGCGCATACCCATTTTACGTTAAACCGCCTTGCGGATGGCTCGAATGTTCGGACGCGCACCAACGGACTCAACTATTTTCAACGCTTCAATTATGGGTTAAATGCTCGCCTGGGGATGAACAAAATCGCCCTGTTTGGTCAATATCGTTTATCGGATATGTTTTATTCAAACTGGGATTTTCCCGAATTGCCACGCATCATGGCAGGGATTGAATTTAATCTACGTTAATTGCGCATAGCTGTAAATACCCGCTTGTTGCTGAAAGGCAGCATGGAAGGCATCGGTTGGTATGGCTTTGAAACGCTTTCGCGCATCGTAAAAAACCATCCGGAGCACGAGTTTATTTTTCTGTTTGACCGACAATTTTCGCGCGAATTCATCTTTGCACCAAATGTTAAGGGCATGTGGATGCCTCCTCCTACACGACATTTGAAATTATACCCGCTTTGGTTTCAGTATGCCTTACCATTCATGATTAACCGCAGCAAGGCTGATCTATTTTTAAGCATCGACGGACATTCGACGGTGGCTACCAAGGTTCCGACAGTTCTGGTTATACACGATATTTATTTTCATCACCATGGCGATTTACTCTCGTCGGCGTGGAATAATTACCTCAATTACTGGACGCCGCGCTTTGCAAATCATGCAGCACGACTTGCTACAGTGTCGCAATACAGCAAAAGCGATTTGGTTACGAGTTATGGTATTGATCCAGAAAAAATCGATGTTACCCCCAATGGATTTAACCCGCGTTATGCGATAGAATTAAGCGAACAGCAAAAACAGGAGGTTAGAATTCAGTATAGCAAAGGAAGGCCGTTTTTTCTCTTTGTAGGATTGATTATAAAACGAAAAAACCTGCACCGCCTGATGGAGGCATATGACATGTTTCGCAAAAAAACCGGGAATGATATTGGATTGGTTGTGGTAGGTAAGCGAAAATGGTGGGACGCCGATCATGAAGCTGTTTTTAGTCGGATGCAGTTTAAAGACGATGTTATTTTTACCGATAGATTGGAGCCCGATGAATTATCGCGTGTGATGGCTGCGGCATTGGCTTTGACTTATATCCCTGTTTTCGAAGGATTTGGAATTCCGATACTGGAAGGATTTGCTGCCGGAATTCCGGTGCTCACATCGAATGTTACATCCATGCCCGAAGTGGGAGGCGATGCGGCAATTTATACC
>JBKCFX010000296.1:0-1816 GCA_046303595.1 Bacteroidia bacterium | reverse complement strand
AAACAGCCGATTACGCAAGTTTTTTTAAAGCCGAGCTTCATGAGCGGAAACTCTTTGCCTATCCGCCCTACACGCGTTTAATTCAACTGGCTATTCGACACGAGTCGGCACAAGAGCTCGATAAAGCCGCCGATTTTCTGGGGCAATTGATGCGCGAATCGTTTGGCAATAGGGTTCTCGGTCCCGAATATCCACCGGTGAGCAAGGTGCGCAATTTGTTTCAGAAAAATATCCTGCTGCGCATGGAAGCTGAGCTATCACCGGCAAAAGTTAAAATGCGTATTGCTCAAATAATACCACGATTTTACAGCGAATTCCCTTTGAAAGGAATACGTATTATTTTGGATGTTGATCCGGCAAATTAAGTTGAAAACGAACTTTTAGGTATTACCTAGAACTACAATCCCAACAGCACTTCTTCGCCTTTCTTGCCAGAGAAAAGCATGCGTTTAGGATTTTCGATAAGCTCTTTCACCGTGTAAAGAAATCCAACCGATTCCCGTCCGTCGATAATGCGGTGGTCGTAACTAAGCGCTACATACATAATCGGACGAATTTCTACCTTGCCATTAACAGCTACAGGGCGTTCCACAATGTTATGCATTCCAAGAATTGCACTTTGTGGAGGATTAATAATGGGTGTACTGAGCATCGAACCAAACACTCCGCCGTTCGTAATGGTAAATGTTCCGCCCGCCATATCGTCGACCGAAATTTTTCCATCGCGCGCTTTGGCCGCCATGGCTGCTATGGCTTTTTCAATATCAGCCAGACTCATATTTTCGGCGTTACGAATAACCGGCACCATCAAGCCTTTGGGCGTAGAAACGGCAATACCAACGTCGCAGTAAGTGTGCGAAACGATTTCTTCGCCATCGATCATGGCATTTACAGCCGGAAATTTCTGTAAAGCGATGGTTACCGCTTTCGTAAAAAACGACATAAACCCGAGGCCAATGCCATGGGTTTCCTTGAATTTGTCCTTGTATTCCTTTCGAAGATTCATCACATTGCTCATGTCCACCTCGTTGAAGGTCGTAAGCATGGCTGTTTCATTTTTCACCGAAACCAAGCGCTGACTTAGCTTGCGACGTAAAGATGTCATCTTTTCATGGCGCTTTTCGCGGCTGTTTGATTCGACCTGCTTCCCACCAAAACCATTGGCAAGCAGTGCCAAAACATCTCCTTTCGTAATTCGTCCCGCCGGTCCGGTTCCTTTAACATCAGTCGGTTTCACGCCATTCTCGGTCATAATTTTTGCCGCAGCCGGCGATGGTGTTCCACTCGCATAGCTGGCTTTTGCCGGAGCAACGGACTCCTTAACTGTCGCAGGTTCCTTTGCTGCAGCGGGAGCAGGTGCAGCGGGCGTGCTGGGTTTTGCACTTGGTGCGGCAACAGAAGTGTCGATTGTAGCAATAATATCGCCTACATTTACTTTTTGACCGGCCAAAACCTTTATGCTAATTTTTCCACCCTCGTCGGCATTTACGGTTAGGGTTGCCTTGTCTGAATCAATTTCGCAAAGCTCATCGTCTTTGGCAACGATATCGCCATCCTGTTTCAGCCAGTTAGCAATTTCAACTTCGGTAATTGATTCTCCGGGTGATGGTACTTTTATATCAATCAGCATAATTCAAAATATTGGGCAAAGGTAAAAAGGTATTGCCCTAATTCGCGTGCGCACTATTTACTTTCTTTTTCACATGCATTATTTTTTCTTAAAGCTTATTTAGTGTGCCATTTATAGGGTAATCTACAGTACATGTGTGATACATTTTTGGAATAAACGCATACCATCTCATCGTAATTCCAGGAG
>JBKCFX010000295.1:0-7547 GCA_046303595.1 Bacteroidia bacterium | reverse complement strand
GATGATGGATGCGGGCATTAAAATGGAAACCATTTTTGGCGACGGAAGAGGTCAGCAGCAAGGTTTTTTCGGAAAACTACTCAATGCCGGAAAACGCGTGCTCACAGGTGAGAGTCTTTTTATGACAGCCTACACAAATGTTGGCGCCGGAAAGCAGCATGTACATTTTGCCGCACCCTATCCGGGGAAGATTATTCCGTTAAATCTTACGCAATATCAAGGCAAAATAATTTGTCAGAAAGACTCGTTTCTATGCGCGGCTAAAGGTGTAGCAATCGGTATAGAATTCCAGAAACGGCTGGGCACCGGATTATTTGGCGGTGAAGGGTTCATCATGCAAAAGCTTGAAGGCGATGGTTGGGCATTTGTGCATTCTTGCGGTACAATCATCGAAAGAGAATTACAGCCGGGCGAGGTTTTGCGCATAGATACCGGTTGTATCGTTGCTTTTACCCAGAATGTTGATTACGATATTCAGTTTGTTGGTGGAATCAAGAATACCTTGTTTGGAGGGGAGGGCGTTTTCTTTGCTCAGTTAACCGGGCCTGGTAAAGTTTGGATTCAATCGCTGCCGTTTAGCCGGCTTGCCGGACGTGTTCTCATGTACTCCCGTGGTGGCAAAGAAGAAGGAAGTTTGCTTGGTGGACTTGGCGGTCTGCTCGATGGCGATAACCGATAATTAAGCGGTGCAGCTGCGTTTCCTTATACTATTGCTTGCGACATTTCGCGCAATTGGCTTAAATGCGCAACTTCTTTGGAAGGTTAGCAAGGGCAAAGATGAAAAGCCTTCTTATCTGTTCGGGACAATACACATTGTACCTGAAAAACAGTTTGTAGTTTGGCCTGTAGTTGATAGTGCTTTTCATGCAAGCCGTAAGCTGGTTATGGAAATGGACTTGGATATGTCGGCCTCCGAAATGCTTCAGGCCGCAAAACAAATGGCGCTTCCCGAAGGTAAAACCCTTGAAGCCTATATCCCGAAAGAGAAATTTGAACAGATTCGCGTCTATTGCATCGATTCGCTTTCGTGGAAAAAACGCAAGTTTAACCGTTACTGCCGGATGAAACCCTTCTTTTTTTCTTCGCTCGTATTGAATGCACAATTGGGCAAGGTTAAGGGCTATGAGCAATATTTTTCCTCACAAGCTAAAAAAAATAAAATGCCTGTTTTAGGGCTAGAAACCCTGCAACAACAGATGGAAGCCTTGGATGCAATTTCAATTGAGGAGCAGGCCGTAGCTTTAGACGAATCCATTGTTTCTGGACGAACTGAGTATGATAAGATGCTGAAGGTTTATTTGAACCGCGATTTAGAAACCCTCGGCAAACAAATGGCGGAGAATGATGAAATGATGGATGGTTTTAGCGCTACACTGCTTACAAAACGAAATAAAAACTGGATGCCCTTGCTTCAAAAGTGGATGAGCGAAGAACCGATATTCGTAGCAGTTGGTGCCGGCCATCTGCCCGGCGAAGATGGATTGATTAACATGTTGATAAGCGAAGGTTATCGTGTAGAGCCTTTGTATTAGTGTTGTTTTGAGGGAAGCTATGTACTTTTTTAGCAGGATTGAACGGCTTCGTATTCGAAAATTATGGACGTCTTTTCATCCATACCTGTGCTAATTTTAGCAATAAAATGCCTCCCAGCGCGAATGAGCCAAGGCTTATTCCATTAAGATTCCAAATAAGCGGCGGAAATTGCGCTTTCATAGCATATATCCCGGTAAAAATAAGGATTCCAAATCCCAATGTCATGCTCAATAGTTTCCCCGTATCGCGTATTTGCTCGCGCAGGCGGTCGGTAGCCGGACTTTCGGTGCGTAAAACAAGTCGATCGTCGCGTAGTTTTCCCAGAATTTTACGCAAGTCGCCGGGGCCATGTTTAATGAGTTGTGTTGTATCGGCTAGCCACGAAATGAGTTCTTTGTTTTGAATGATGTTGCGTGGGTCGAGTTGCTTCCGCAATAGCTTGAACGCATAGGGCTTAATGGCATCGAGCGAACGAAATTGCGGATCGAGACTGATTCCTATACCTTCGAGAAGCGAGATGGTACGGAAAAGCAGGTATAAATCGGGATTTAATTTCAACCGATGCTGGTAAGCAATGCGTCTTCCCTTATCAAGTGCCTGGTTGAGATCGATGTCTTTAACGGCTGTACCTCCAAATTCTGCAATGAAATCACTGAGTTCACGCTCGAGGGTTTTGCGATCTTCCACAGCGCATCCTTGCAACATTTCGATGGTTTCGACAATGCGCTCTACATCATCGCGCCCCAGCGCAATAACAAACTCTACCAAGGCATTTCGGTCGGCCTGACTCAGTTGGCCGGTCATCCCAAAATCCAGAATTCCAATGCGGTTTCCGGGTAGCACCAATAGATTGCCCGGATGCGGATCGGCGTGAAAAAATCCCCACTCGAATATCTGCTTGAAATACGCATCAAATCCGCGTTTTGCAATAAGACTTAAATCGTATCCATTGGAGTTTAAGTTATTTCGTTGGCTTATTTTAATGCCATCAATAAAGGTCATTGTTATGAACGATGGACCGGAAAAGGATTGGAATACCTCCGGAATAAGAATCGTTTCATCCTTTTCAAACAAACTGCGGAGACGCTTGATGTTGTTTTGTTCGCGCTCAAAATCCAATTCTTCGAGAATGGTGCGCTCGAAGGCTTCGACCAGATCAATTGGCTGCAATGACGCTAGTTCGGAATGCCGCTGCATCAATCGGGCGAGGTCTTTCATGATGGCCACATCGGCCCTGATGATTTGCTCGATGTTCGGTCGGCGCACTTTTACGGCTACCCGCGTTCCGTCGTGCAGTTTAGCCTCGTAAACCTGAGCGATTGATGCAGATGCTACAGGAGCTTCCCCGAAACTGCTAAACAGTGCTGCCATCGTCTTTTTACTTTCATACTCAATGAGCGCAATGGCATCTTGTGTAGGAAATGGAGGCACGCGATCTTGTAAAAGTGCCAATTCTTCGAGCAATTTGTCAGGCAGAATTCCGGGCCTGTTGCTTATAATCTGGCCAAATTTAATGTACGTGGGCCCAAGTGTTTCGAGTAATTGTCTGAATTTTTTCCAGCGCTGTATTTTTGATTCTTCGTTGTTTTGCCTACGAAACCCCAATCGTCTCAACCATGGAGTGGCAATGTAAGCGCCAAATCCAAACGTTATAATTGCACCAACTACCGCGCGGTAGCGTTTCGATTTAGCAATCAAGATTCAGCTTTTTGTTGTTCAAGTGCTTCAACCCGTGCTTTAAGTGCCTCGAATTCCTGGCGCGATGGTATTCCGGATTTCTCGAGCAGATCGCGAAACGATTCTTTCATGTTCTCCTTAAAATCTTTTCCTGCTTTCAGAGCCTCTTCACTAAATTCATCATAAATCTTCTTGCCTTCGTCGCGCGTCATTTGACCTTTATCTACCAATTCGGCCAAGGCTTTTTCCATCTTCTGCCGAGCGAGCGAAAATGCACCAATCCCGTGATACATTATGTTTTTTAGCGTTTCTTCCATGAAATGTTTTGCTTGATTCGGTAAATAAACAGCAAATAAATCGACTTGTTTATGATTCATGTCATAATCGACTTACAGCAAATCAGTACATTTGCCTTGAGCAGTCCGCCTTGTCGCGTTTCCGCAAGGAGATGAGGAAAGTCCGGGCAACACAGGGTACCCTGCTTCCTAACAGGAAGGCGCTTTTTCGGTAACGTAAGAGCGACAGCCAGTGCCACAGAAAATATACCGCCTTGTTTGCAGGGTAAGGGTGAAAACGCGGGGTAAGAGCCCACGCCGCATGCGGCAACGTATGCGGGGGTAAACCTCAGGGGTTGAAAGACCAAATAGGCAGCAGATGAGGCGACCCGTCTCTAACTTCGGTTGCTGCTGCGGGTAGGTTGCTTGAGGCCTTCGGCGACGATGGTCCCAGAGAAATGACAAGGGGCGCACTTTCGGGTGCGTTACAGAACCCGGCTTAGAGGACTGCTTATTTTTTCTTCTTGATATACCCAGGAATGATTCCAGTGGACGTCATTCCCTTCCTCCACAATACAAAAACGTTTTTTAAGGCTGATATTAATTCAGGACAATAAATTTCAGGCTGCGCATCGCAGATTCGTTTGAACAATTTAACCAGTATACGCCACTTTTTAATTGACTGTACAACGGCTTCAACTGTAAGTTTATGTTTGCACAATTTCCAGCAAAGCGATTCACCAATTTCCCATCGGCCGCAAAAATTTCAACGCTATATTGTTGCGTATTGCCCGATTCGTTAGAAACAAGCAGGTCGGTTGATTGGTTAACCGGATTTGGGTTGAGACTAAGTTCAAATCCATGAACCTGCATATTGGAAGGCGATTGGATTGAAGCAGATTCGATAATTTTTCCATTGCAGAAGCTGCTCAAGGATGCAGCAATTTTAGCGGTCGTTGTGAGGTAGGCGTCTTCCTCAATGCATAAAGAATTCAGTTTTAATTCGCGGCCAAGCACCGGTTGGGGATATGCATTCGATGGAATAATCACATCCGATTGCTCATCGGGAATGTTTCCTTCTTCCCAGTTGTTTGCATCAAACCAGTCGGCATGTTTTCCATTTCCCGACCATACCGATGCTGCCATACGCGCGTTGGCTGCATTGATATTGGTGATTACTGCAGGCGGTGTATAGGTAACATTTACCCAGCAATTCTGTGCAGGGTTCGAGCTAACGGTATTTCGAACTTTGAACGTTAGCCATCCGGTGAAGGTAGGCAGGTAGTTACCTGTAAGTGTTCCAGTTCCCGATTTCGAAGACAACAGTGTGCCTGCCTGATTGAAGACGCCGATATACAAGCCTCTCGCGGCGTTTTGCGGATACAGGATGTACGTAACGGTTTTTCCCGCCTCAACAAAGACTTTTCCGGCGGTTCTAAAATTTGTAGATCCTGCCGGAATGTTGCCGCCCTGCATGAGCGAATTGGCGTGACTATCGCCCAAATCGGCGGCCATCTCCCATTCCTGCGTAGTTTGAGTACTGCGCGGTGGAGTGTATACAGCGCCGTCTTTGCCAATCGGAGCCCAAACGCTGTATCCGCGGCGGCCGGCAATATTGAGCGTAGGATCTACCGGAGGCGTGTTGATTGGCGCCCAGCCATTGTTATCGACCGTTACTGTTGCGGAGCCGTTTGCGCCACTGTAATCTTTTAAAATGGTGCCGGGGGCAAAGCCCGTAAACACCCACTGGTTTTGCCAGGTATTCCAATTATCGGTAACGCCAATAATAGCCCTTCCAGCGCGGGCAATGATGAGGTAATCGGCACTTGCATGCGGCACTTGGTAAGCACCCGATTTAAAATCAAGATTTTGGTGGCACCAAAGTAAGTTCTCAAGGTCGCTTCGAACGGGGAGGCTCGTGTTCGATTTTGGATCGTGATTGAACCGATTGCCAAGTGAACCGATATTAAACAGGTCTTCGAAGAAAATCTGCGGATTGCCGTCCATGGCCATCATAACGGCATATGCGGCCGACAAGCGCGGCTCATCGGGGAGAATATGTGGCGATAATTCATTGCCGGTGTTCCAGCCTATGTAGTTCCCATTTGCACTTAATTGCGGCCTGAAGGTGTCGTGGTTGTTCACGAAAGGCACTGTTCGATGTACATAGGTATTTGTAGCGGGATAATATGTAACACGTTCGTTCTGTTGAGAGCCCGTTAAGCTGGCATTTTTGAAATTCCCCATGCCATAAACCATTCCATAAAGGCCGCCTGATGGATCAAACGCCCGTAAATTGAAGTCAAACGCCCCCATCATCTTATCGCCCGATGATCCGGCTACATTGTTAACATAAGCATCGAGTTCGGCTTTGCTGCCAACATACTCACCAACGTTAAACATGTTCTGCCCGCCTCTGGCCCATACAGGCAAGGTGTTTTTTACGTTAAAACTCAAATCTTCCTGAACATAGGTCGGAAAATGCTTCACAGCATCCCAGCGAAAGCCGTCGACACCGGTCTGTTTTTTCATCCACATAATCCAGTTACGGGCTTCGTTACGCATGTAATTGCTCGATTGTGCAGGGTTGAAGCCATTGGTGATATTGCTGCTGGGGCCAAAGGCCGAACTTTCATAGGAAATATCAGGGCCAAAAAATGCAGCGCAGATATCACCGCTAGTGCAATTGTTGGAAGGATTCGGATAGAAATTCGTATAGTTTTTAGGCCAACGTCCTTTTCTATTCCAGTAATTAGACTGTGATTCGGAAGAGGCCGGCGTAGAATAACTCACATAACGAAAATTCTTGTATCCACTGCTGTTCACCATCGAGAAGCTATTGGGATCCTGCCCGCCCGCACCGGTTAAACTTCCGGCACTGTTGGTATGATTCAAAACAACATCCTGAATAACTTCAATGCCATTGGCATGCATTACTGCAATCATGCGAAGCAATTCATCTTTAGTACCTAGATTGGTTTTCGTACTGCCTTTCTGAAATTTATCGCCCAAATCGTATTGGTCGAATGGTGAATAACCAACGTAATTTACATTTTCATTTTTAGAGGATGGCGGAATCCAAACTGCATCGATGCCGAGTTGTTTTAAGCGCGGAGCCAGTTCTGCAAGGTAATTGGCCCAACCCGAAGGATAATTGTTGTTGCGGTAATCCCACCAGAAGGCCTGCAAAACTACCTTCTTGACCGTAGTTTGAGCGTGAAGGTTTTTGCTCATAAATCCCAATAGCAATGCAATGTAAATCGTCAAATTTTTCATAGTCATCGAAAATATTCCTATTCAAATCCAAATAAAACAAAAAGATTGGATTTTGCCCTTATGATTGGAAATTGGTTCCGGTAAACTTTTAACAAAAGAAAAATCTGTGGAATACATTAATTAACGAATAAGCTACAGAGTTGCATTAATTGTATTTTTACAAAACCGAAATGCACACGAAATCGCAACCGTTAAAACTTTGCTAATTCTTGAAAATATTGGGTTAACCGCTTTAGCAGATACTGCCAAAGATGTGTTAAATACATTTGCTTCCGATACCATTTTTTGTGTATATGGCGAAATGGGAGCCGGTAAAACGACGTTCATCGCTACCTTGGTTAACGCCTGCGGAAGTACAGACGTTGTGCAATCGCCAACCTTTGGTCTTGTAAACGAATACCGAACACAGGATGGCAAGCGCCTGCTGCATTTCGATTTGTATCGCCTGAAGTCGCTCGATGAAGCGTTTGAAAGTGGCATGTTTGATTTGCTTGAAAGCGGCGATCGCTGTTTTGTGGAATGGTCCGAACGCCTGGAAGGTGCACTACCCGAAGAATTTGTTTCGGTGAAAATCAGTCGGGTGGGCGAAAAAATCCGGATTTAAGCTGAACGAAAGCGAATTTGATGTATCTTTAAAGCAGAATCGCTACACCTATGAGTTCAGAGAATAATCCGCTGATTAAACTAGCTTCTGCCGCTATGATGCCTCAGGAAGAAATGCTTGAGGTAGCACGCAAAAATGCAGATCTTCATATAGGAATTCCCAAGGAAACATCGTTTCAGGAA
>JBKCFX010000294.1:0-4390 GCA_046303595.1 Bacteroidia bacterium | reverse complement strand
TTTTACGCACCTCACGGTCTGAAATGCCTCAACACAACGATGAGCCGCAGCAGGAAGTAAAGCGCGAACCGGTTAAAGCAGATCCTAAAATTGGACGCAACGATCCTTGTCCTTGCGGAAGCGGGAAGAAATATAAAAGCTGTCACGGACAAAGTATGGGGGCTTGATAATGGAGTTAACGGAACTTCAGAAAACGGTCGACGATTGGATTAAAGATGTAGGTGTTCGGTATTTCAGTGAGCTTACAAATACGGCGCTGTTGATGGAAGAAGTGGGTGAACTTGCGCGAATTATGGCTCGGAAATACGGTGAGCAGTCGTTTAAAAATCGTGAAGAAGAGGCGAATCTGGCAGACGAAATGGCGGATGTATTGTTTGTTCTAACATGTTTAGCCAATCAAACCGGTGTTGATTTATCGCGAGCTATGGAGCAGAATCTGCAGAAGAAAACCCAACGCGATTCGCTGCGGCATAAAGAAAATCCGAAGCTTTAGCCGCTTAATTTACGGGTGCGGCAATACAAAGCACCGAAACACGCGTTGCCCCGTTTAAAAACAACTGCCGTGCACAAGCTTCAATTGTAGCTCCGGTTGTAATTACATCATCTACGAGCAATACGTGTTTGTTGAAAATCTTTTCGGGCTTCGACACTTCAAATACAGTCGAAACATTTTGCCAGCGTTCAAAACGGCTTTTCTTTGTCTGACTGCTTTTAAAATCGTTTCGATGTAAAATATTGTTGTTGCTTTCGATCTTGAGATTCGAAGAAAGTCCATCGGCAAAAAATGCACTTTGATTGTATCCGCGTTGCTGTTGTCTTTTACCATGCAGGGGAATAGGAAGAATGATATCTGAGCTACAAAATGGACTGCTGTTGAAGAGCGTTTTTCCGTATTCCGCTCCTAGGAATGTTCCGATTTCGGGCTGATTTCCATATTTCAGTGCATGAAGCAGCTCTTGTACCACACCCGATTTTCGGAAATAGAGAAATGCGGATGAAGCATAGATTGGAATTCGGCCCCAGAAAAGTCTGTTTATTGGATTATCGAACGGATGGTTGTGAAACGCTGTCTGAGGAAGTTGCACAAAGCAGGTGTGACAAATAAGTTTTTCGTTTCGCAATAATGCATCCGAACAACCCGGACAGATGCGTGGGAAAAATAGGTGTATTAGTTCTTTTACCATGCAATTCAGATCCAGTGCATGGTTTAAAAGTTTTGAACCAAATTAATGAATTACAAACAATTTACCCTAACGAAATGCAAAAAAAATATCTTTGCGCACCGATAAAAATAAAAAGATATACAACGCAATTTACCTATGGAAAATTCTGCAGAAAACATCAACAACGAAACATCATCTAAAGGCAAAGGAAGAGGCCTGATTGTTTTTATTCTGATTGGTTTGTTGGCAGCAATGTCTGCACTTTCAGGCTATTTATATGTTCAGTTGAATGGATTGAAAGCGGAAAACCAAGATTATAAGTTGAAGCAGGAAAAATCCAATAAGGAAATAGATGAATACAGGAGCCAGTTGCAGGAGTTAACGGCTAAATATGATAGTTTGATGTTGGCTCATGAAGGTTTGCGTTCGGAGTTAAAGACGGAGCAAGATAAAGTAGTAGCCTTGATGCGCGATTACGAACGTCTGAAGGCTTCAGGAGGTACGGTTCAAAGTTCCGGTGGTAAAAATTTACGGGCACGATTGGAAGAGTTACAGCAAGCATATGATGAGAATGAAGCAATTATTCTGGAGCTAAAAGCGAAAAATCAGGAGTTAACAGACGAGAATTTTAAGGTAGCCAAGCAAGTTGAGGAGCTTAATGCGCAGAACACGAAATTAACCGACGAAAACGGTAAGCTTATTAAAACAGTAGATGTTGCAAAACGACTCAAGACGTATGAGGTGTATGCTGATGCGGTGAAACTTAACGGTGATAAAACTAAAGAGAAGCCAACCACCAAGGCGAGTAAAGCAGATCGTATTCGTGTTTGCTTCACTGTACTAGATAACCAGATTGCTGATAAGCAAGAGAAAATTATTTATGCGGTAATTAAGGATCCTTCCGGAAAGACATTCACCAGTGGAGACCGTTCAAGCATTACATTGTTAAATGGAAGCGAAATCTCTTACAGTATTAAAAAAGAGATTTTCTACGATAACAAAGTGATGCAGCTTTGTATGAACAAGGATTTAGTTTCTAACGAGACATTAAATCCGGGTAATTACAATGTTGAAATTTATGCAGAAGGAGTTCAAATCGGCAAATGCTCATTTGAACTGAAGTAAGTCAGTCGGAAGGTGCTTTATCGGTTGAAGTTTATTGATAACAATTTGTCGCGTGTAAGCGGTTTGCAGATAAAGTCAATAACACTTGGGTAGCCTTTTGCTTTGGCCTCGTCTTCAGGATCTATTGAGCTAGATAACATAAGGATTTTTATTTTTTCTGTAGTTGATTCGGGAAAAAGGCCAAATTCATCTAGAAACTCAAATCCATCCATATCTGGCATTCGTATATCAAGAATAATTAGTTCGGGAAGTGCCAGATTATTTTGCTCGCTGTCTTTTATATAATCTAGTGCAGGTCTGGCTGATGGGAATGATTGGATAACATCGCCTAAATCGGCCTGTTCAATAACTTTTGTATTGATAAAAACATCAATAGGGTTATCTTCAACTAATATGATGTGTTTAAAATGAGCCATTGGGTATACAATTAATAATTAAGGGCATCTTCGGTAATTGGGATTGTAAGGGTAAATGTGGTTCCTGAATTGATTTCAGAGCAAACATCAACAGTACCTCCCAATTTTTTAATGGTTTCTTTTACGATATACAGGCCAAGACCCGAACCACTGCTTTTATCGCTGGTACGGTAAAACATATCAAATATTTTTCCGAGATGCTCTTCCTTAATACCTATGCCATTGTCTTTGACAGAAACAATCGCATTGTTTTCAGTTCTTTTGCACGAAATCGAAATCTTTGGTTTCCTGTTGGGGTGTTTGTATTTGATTGAATTCGAAATGAGATTATTCAGAATAATTTGAATACGCGTGCGGTCTGATTGAATAACAGCTGGCTCCTCAATGCTTATGATTTCTTTAAGAACAATCTCATCCGATTCGAGATACCTCAAACCCGCGCTGATGTCTTTGACTACATCCTTTATCTCAACTTTTTCGATATTAACCTGTGTTCGGTTGTTTCTTGAATATGCTACAATATCGCGAATGATGTTATCGAGTTTAAGGATGCTTTCTTCCATCAAATCAACATATCGGATGGTTTCTGCTGCGTTAGTTTCATTCCGAAGCAGATAGAGCAAGCCAAGAACCGATGTTAAGGGCGAACGCAAATCGTGTGAAGCAGAATAAACAAAGCGATCGAGCTCAAAATTGATTTTTTCGAGTTCTTTATTTTTCGATTGCAATTCATGCATGGCGGCGAAATTCGCAGCGTTACTATTGCCATGCAGTAATTCCGCGTAAACATCTTTAAGTAAGGATAATTCTTCTAAGCGTAAAACCATTGCAGCTTTGCAATGAAATGAAACAAGAGGAGGAATCCTTTCACCGATTAGAATGAACTGCGACTCTGGATTTCTGGTTCGCAATTCGGCAGAAATTCGAATAATTTCTTCAAACGTATTCTGAATTGGCAACAAGATAATTTCACCCTCTTGTAAGGATTGCTTTACATGTTGATAGGTGTGGAGCTGAACCTTAAAATCAGCCAAAGCCAAGCAGATAGCTTCGATTTCATCCGAATCCGGTTGTCGGGCAAAAAGATGAACGATTGGTTTTTTCATCGAAGTGGCAATTTATAAATAATCTGATGTTCATGATTCTGAAACCGAAAAAATACGATTAACTGCGGTGCGGAATTTTATTGGAATATCGGATGCAACCTATTTGCAGTTTGGTCGGAATATAATTCACGTTTCTTCCATTTCTTACATCTTCTTCTAATCTTTTCTTTTTCTAATATTCCACTATATCAGCTTGTTGCGAAATGCGACATCCGTTTTTTTTCCCTGTTTTGTCAATTCTTGTCATGTGTAAGTACCGCAGGTCGGAATAGACAACCTACATTAATGAAGCAGAGTAACATTGTAGTGTAATTAAAGCAGAAAATTATGAAGTGCCTAATCCTTTCTCGAATCGTTACTGCCCTCGCATTTGTTTTGTTGGTTGGATCATTGAATGCGCAGGAAGCTCCTGATGGCAAACGCCGCTACAGAGTTACCGCTTTTAAGTCGTACGATTTGGGTGTTACCAGTTTATCGAATACCGCCGATGCTTTTCCAAAATCAACGCTGTATATACCATCTGCCTTTACGCCCGATGGAGATGGTGTTAATGATGCTTTTGGCGCCAAGGGTAAAAACA
>JBKCFX010000293.1:0-5479 GCA_046303595.1 Bacteroidia bacterium | reverse complement strand
AACGCATCGTTGTGTTCGGATAAGCAAGTTTCTCGGGCTTGGTTTTCAATGCCTCGCGCGAGGGTTTCGGATAGGGCGATTCAACATCGAGCTTGAAATCGGATGCGATAAAAAGATAATCCCAAAGCTTGTGCTTGAAATCGCTTTGGTCGCGCATCTGCGGATTGAGCTGACTCAACACGGTAATGATATCTTTTGCAGCAGCATTGCGGCGTTCGTTATCTTCGATGAGGCATGCGTTATCGATCATTTTTTGTATGATGCGTCCATGCTCCGAAATAATCAGCCTTGGCCGTTGAGAATTGTATTCCATAGTGAGGTGTAATGCAGGTTGGGGTTACCTGAACAATCCCAAAATCAGGATTGTATGATTTTTAACTTGGCAAACTTAAGCAATAATTGCTTTTGTCCGGCACTCTCAAACAAGACTGTCGCTTTTTTCTCACCGGGCCGGCCGTCGAGGAATATGACCTTGCCCCGTCCGAAACGTTCGTGCTCAACGGTCATACCCTGCACCAGATTGCTTAAATCGTCGGGCGAAAAGCTTTGTTGCACCGCGTGCTGCGGTTTGGCCTTTTCAATAGGAACAAATTGTTGCCCCGGAGTTTTAGGACGCAAAGTAAGGGGCTCTTCGCTTCGTTTTCTCGGGGTGAAGGTTGATGTGGGGAAATTCCGTTTCTGAAATCCTCCAAAATTTGAGCGTTCATCTTCGAAAGAAAAGAAACCATTTCCGGCAGCCGGCTCCGGCGGCAATTCGAGTAAATCTTGGTCGATTTCGTTCAAGAAGCGACTGGGCTCGCACAGATCAATTTTCCCCCATTTGTAGCGCGATGTAGCGTACGAGAGCGTGAGGAATTTTTCTGCGCGGGTGAGCGCCACGTAAAACAAACGACGTTCTTCTTCGAGTTCTTCGCGCGAGTTCAGCGCCAATTGCGAAGGAAAGAGGTTTTCTTCCATCCCGCCTACAAAAACGGCTTTGAATTCCAATCCTTTTGCTGCGTGAATGGTCATCATCGTAACCTTGTTCGAATCTTCGGTTTCCTCCTCATCGGCATCGGTAAGTAGCGCGATGTCTTGCATAAATACATCGAGCGTACGTTCCTGCACTTCATCTTCGCTTTCGGGCATCGTTTCTACAAACTCCTGGATACCGTTTAGTAATTCCATTACGTTTTCTTGCCGCGAAACACCTTCGGGGGTTTTATCTGCGCCGAGTTCCTTCAAGAGACCCGAAGAACGTGCGATGTGCATACCCAGTTCGAAGGCATTCGACGATTGCAATCCATGCCTGAATGAGCGAATCATGATGACGAAATCGAGCACTTTTTGCGCCGATGCTCCGCCGAGCACCTGGTTTTGGCCAATGTTCTCAATAATTTCCCAAATGCTTACGTTTCGCTCATCGGCAGCTACGGTTATCTTCTCGAATGTGGTCTTGCCAATTCCGCGGGCAGGATAATTAATTACGCGCCGCAAGGCCTCTTCATCGGTCGGATTAATCGCGAGGCGGAAGTATGCCAACAGGTCTTTGATTTCCTTGCGCTTGTAGAACGAAAGGCCGCCATAGATCTGGTATGGAATACCTCGTTTGCGCAGGGCTTCTTCCATGGCGCGGCTTTGCGCATTGGTACGGTACAGAATCGCGATATCCTTGTTGGGCAATTGATGCTGCATGCGCAAATCGAAAATAGAATTCGCCACCATAACGCCTTCTTCGTTGTCGGTGGAGGCTCGCATTATACGAATTTTATCGCCCGGCTGGTTGTCGGTCCACACCACCTTGGGCAATTGATCTTTGTTGTACTTAATTACCGAATTTGCGGCCTGCACAATCGTTTGCGTGGAGCTGTAGTTCTGTTCGAGCTTGAAAACTTTCAGTTCAGGATAATCTTTCTGAAAATTCAGAATGTTCTGAATATTCGCACCGCGGAATGCATAAATACTCTGTGCATCGTCGCCTACCACGCAGATATTTTCGAACATAGCGGCGAGTTTCTTTACAATGAGATACTGGCTAAAATTGGTATCCTGGTACTCATCCACCAATATGTACTTGAACTTCTGCTGGTATCTGTAAAGTACCTCCGGAAATTGTTTCAGCAAAACATTCGTTTTGAAGAGCAGATCGTCGAAATCCATAGCCGAAGCTTTGAACAAGCGCTTGTCGTATGTTTCGTAGATAAGTCCCAAACGGGGTTTCCCGCTTTGCTTGTCTTCGTCGTTAATTGCTGAGTGGTTTAGATACTCACGCGCCGAAATCAGGTTGTTTTTGGCAGTCGATATGCGGCTAAGTACAAGCGATGGTTTGTAGATTTTATCGTCGAGCTGCAGTTCGGTAAGAATGGTTTTGATAAGACTTTTGGAATCTTCGGTATCGTAAATCGTGAAGTTGGATGGATACCCAATTTTTTCGGCCTCCGAGCGCAGGATACGGGCAAATACCGAGTGAAACGTACCCATCCACAGATTGCGCGATTCGGATCCATCGACCAATTTACCAATGCGTTCCTTCATCTCGCGAGCAGCCTTGTTGGTAAACGTGAGCGCAAGAATATTGAACGAATCAACGCCCTTATGGAGCAAAGTGGCGATGCGGTAAGTAAGTACGCGCGTTTTCCCCGATCCGGCGCCGGCAATTATCATCACAGGACCTTCTGTGGCGAGGGCAGCTTCGCGCTGAACGGGATTTAATCCGGCTAAAAATTCGGGGACCATTGCACAAAAATACAAAGCAATTTGAGGCTTGCTTCGCTTGTTGGTAATTTATGTTAAGGTTCAGAGAAACGCATGTTAACACCTCCCTGAAGCCCCGATTGAGAAGCCTATTTCATTTTCCCCAATTCGGACTTCAACCTTTCTGCTGTAAATCCTTTTTCGTCAGTTCCTATAAAGCTGGCAACCTGATTTCCATTCCATTGCAAAAATACACCCGGTGTTGAGCCCTCGTTTCCGAATAAGGTCCAGAATTTTGGTACGTCGAGTACTTTGTATGGATATTTCTTTCCGGCGGTGGTGAAAAACGCTGGAATCTTGTCTGTTTCTTCGTCCATGAAGAAAATGAAAACTTTAGGGAATCCGGCTTGTTTGCTCATTGCAGTAATGCTCTTCGCTGCATCTTGGCAATGATCGCATCCTGCGGCAAACATGCACACTAGGTATTTTCCCTGATCTACATTCACTTTTTTACCTCCCGATTCGGCATAGGCTGCAAACTTTGATACAACTGCACGCGGTCCGGGATTTTCTTTGGCTACTGAATCGACTTTACCTGTTGTTTGGCTTTTACCTGTAGTGTCGTTTATTAGCGCAACAGTTGCTGAAGCCGAATCAAATACAATACCATCAGTAGAATCTACAGGCATTTCAATGGCAATTTGCGACGTTGCATCTCCCTCACATGGGCAAAACGGAAAGACCATGAACATCAGCAAGGTCGACAATCCCCAAATTACCAAAAGCCAGCTAAAACGATGTGGTTTTTCGGATTCGGTAGTTAAACGATATAGCCATACCATGAAGCCGAGTGTGATGATGTTTTTGATGAAGGCCTCGAGGGGAGTCATCGGAATTAATTGCCCGAAACAACCGCAGTTGCCATTCATTGCGCCGTGCTTTACCATTTCGATTGTGAGGTGAATGCAAAACACGGCAAGCAAAGCCATAATCGCCGGAATAACGATGCGCTTCAGAAAATGCCGCTGAAGTATCGCGATGCCGAGTGCCAGTTCTACCCCAATAAGAAGACGCGAAAAATAAGGGGCCGAACACCAGGAGGCTACATTCAAATCGACCAGTTGCTTTTCGAAGGCCCAGATGGGGAACATTTTAGCAACGGCCGAGACAACGAAAAGAACGAAAACTAGAATTCGGATGGCCCAGGCAATGTGTGATTTATTCATAATGCAAATTTTGACTAAGATGGTTTAAAGCTGAAGACAAAACGCAAAGTAAATGCGAATTGTTTGGATAAAAAATAGTCAAGAATTTTGCCAAACTATTCATTGAAAAACAATATTTAAATTTCTTTTGAAAATTAAACGATAGTAAATCAACACGATAGAGAATAAAATTAAAACTCCGGAAACATTTTTAACATTTTTTGTTTCCATTGTTTACTGCTTTATACCTTTGCAGCCGTGAACGAAAAATTGGAACAGATTCTACGCCAGTCGGCTGCCGTATTTATGCGATACGGCATCAAAAGTGTTACCATGGATGATGTGTGCCGAGAACTGGGAATTTCCAAAAAAACGCTCTATCAATTTGTTGAAGACAAAGGAGATTTGATTACGAAAGTTCTTGACCACGATATCAAGGAAGAAGAGAAGGCTATCAATGCTATTTTAGGAAGTAACCTAACCGCGTTGGAGGAGCTGCATCGCATCCAAAGCATGGTTACCCAAAAGGTGCGCAACATGCACAGCTCTATCATTTACGATTTACGCAAGTACTACCCCGAAGCATGGGGCCGCGTGATGCAGCATCGCAACGATTTTGTGGTGGGCTGTATCGAACAAAATATCCGCAAAGGTCAGGAGGAAGGTGTTTTTAGAACCGACATCCATCCTGCTGTTATTGCACGCATCTATTCATCGCGCATCGAAGTGGTAATCGACTCAAGCCTGTTTGCCGACCTCAACCTGAGCACTGCGGAAATTTATGTCGAAGCCGTGCATTATCACATTCGTGGCATTGCAACCGAAAAAGGTCTCCGCTATTTAGAAACCATCGAAAACACATCCAAACCCAAACCATGACACCTAAACTCCTGAGTGTATTTTTTCTTTTAATCGCACTGAATCTCGGAGCACAAAATGCAATGACCTTGCAGCAGGCAATTGATTATGCGCTAAAAAATGGCTATTCGGTTCAAAATGCGGCAAGCGATATCGAAATTGCCCGTAAAAAAGTAACCGAACTGCGCGGCATCGGTATTCCGCAATTGAGCGCCGATGGTGCCTATCAGAATTTCCTCGAAGTTCCTGTTAGCGTTCTCGAGGCCAGTGCGTTTAATCCAACAGCTCCTCCTGGAACGTACTTGCGTATCCCTTTCGGGGTGAAACACAATATGTCGTATGGTTACACTGCTTCATGGTTAGCATTTAACGGCGAATACCTTGTTGGTTTGCAGGCATCGAAAGCGTATGTAGATTTATCGAAAACCAATCTAAGAAAGAGCGAAATCGAAGTGAAAGAATCGGTTACACGTGCCTACCAAACGGTTCTTGTATTATATGAAAACAAACGAATTCTCAGCGAAAACATCGCATCGCTCGATAAATCGATAAGCCAGACCGAAGCCTTTTACCGAGAAGGATTTATTGAAGAACTCGATGTAGATCGCCTCAAACTCCTTAAGCAAACTTTATCCATCACGCTTTCGACGCTCGAACAGCAAACGGCCTTGGCAGAGAAACTTTTAAAGTTTAACATGGGTTACGATGTAAATACGGCCATCGAGCTCAGCGACAAACTCAAC
>JBKCFX010000292.1:0-1888 GCA_046303595.1 Bacteroidia bacterium | reverse complement strand
CGGTTGGTTTCTTTATTTACCAAGGTTTGAAGTCCTGATATCTCGAATGGAATTTGAAGTCCTACGCAAACAACAACAAGTGTTTGCACCAAATCGGGATTGTTGATGGCGTCGAACCTGAAAAAATCAACGCATGTTCCGGTGCGAATCAGCTTTATACCTTCGGGCGTTTCGTGGCTATCGATTCCAAACGAGCGAAATATCTCGGCAGTGATGCGGTCGCCTTGTTCGCTTTGAATGCTGAGGTTTTTTATGAATATTTCAGAACGGCCGGCCAATGCAGCAAATGCATACCAATATGATGCGGCTGTCCAGTCGGCTTCGGGTTTTAATGTTGCGGCATTCCATTGCCATTTGGTGAGTTGTGCTTTTTCTGCATTCACTTCCCAGCTTATGCCGCATTGCTGCATGAGGCTCTGCGTTTTGTGCAGGTACGAAAGCGATACGGCATTACCGCGGAAATGGATGTTTAGTGGTTTTGTCATGAGCGGCGACACAAGCATCAAGGCCGATGCATATTGGCTTGAGATGGAAGCATCAAGCTCAACACCGCCACCACTGAGTTGGCGCCCACGAATGGCTACCGGAGCGAATCCTTCATTTTCGATGCAACGTATATCGGCGCCCAAATCACGTAATGCGATTATAAGTACAGCCTGAGGTCGTTCACACAGCCGTTCGGAGCCTGTGAGAACGCCTTCGTAGCCGGGTTGTAAGGCCAGATAAGCAAGTGCAAAGCGGAACGTTGTGCCACCATCGCCGGCGTTTGCATGTGTCGGAAGGTTTCGCAGAATTGAAAGCAATGCTTGCGTATCGTGTGCGTCGGAAAGTTCGGGAAGCGTAATTATACCGCCCGAAACAAAATGCAGCATGATGTGGCGGTTGCTTAAGCTTTTCGACAAGGGCAGGTTAGGCGTAGCGCGCAGTAAATCTGTATGAACCGAAAGTTCGATGGTTTCAGGCATGCGCATAATTATTAACAGCCCGAAAAATTTCGGTTTCATCTGAAATGTTCATAAGCACTATATTTCCAGCATCAAGCGGCAGGCAAAATGCAATGCCCGAGGTATTCTTTTTATCGGCATGCATAAATTGCAAGCTTCTGGAAATGATATCGCCAGACAGTTCTATCTTGGTATAATTCTTTTCGATATACTGTTGTAGTTTCAGCACGAATATTCGGTTTGCAAGTCCCAGAGTCAAGGCCAATTCGGCTTCAATCCACAGGCCGGCAGCAACAGCGAAACCATGTGCAAGTGGGTTGCCTAATTCTAGAAATGCGGCTTCTAGTGCATGCGCCATGGTATGGCCGGCATTGAGCAATTGCCGTTTTCCATGATCGTGCAAATCGCCGGCAATGAAATTCTGTTTGAATTGTGCGCTTTTCAGAATACGCTCTTCCGTACTTAAATCATGCAATGGTATTTGAACAAAAGTCTCGAACGAGGAGCTGCTTTCCAAAATGGCATGCTTCAGCATTTCTGCAGCACCCGAACGCATTTCAGATTCAGGAAGTGTTTGAAGCAATTCAGGAAAAAACAATACTGCTTCGGGCAAAGCGAACGTTCCAACCATGTTACGCAAGGAGCCAAAATTAACGGCTGTTTTTCCTCCAATCGCTGCATCAACCATTGCCAGTAAAGTTGTTGGAATGTTGATGAACGAAATACCGCGTTTGTAAATCGACGCTGCAAATCCTCCCAGATCGCAAACCACTCCGCCACCTAGATTAATCAACACATCATTGCGTGTGATTTGATGTTCGAGCAAAAAGGCAATAAGCATCTCCACAGAGTTGATTGCTTTTGCTTCTTCACCTTCTATTATGATGCAAACGGGCAGTGTTGCCAGTTGCGGAATTTTCGGCAGACATTGCTGTGCAGTATTA
>JBKCFX010000291.1:0-4907 GCA_046303595.1 Bacteroidia bacterium | reverse complement strand
TTGCAATGTTGTGGCAGAGGTGGATGCTGTTGCAACGCCTCCCGGAAATTACACCGTTTCGTTTACCGCAACAGATAATGGTACTCCTGCGGCAAGTTTCACCTTCGACATTCAAATAATTGTTACCGCACCAACGCTAACCGTAAGCATTTCGGGCGATGACCAAATTTGCGAAGGTGAGGTTTCTTCGCTCTTTGTTGCCGATAGCAATAGCTATCAGTCATCTTACTGGTTTCCGGTAAACAGCAATTACTATTCGCTTTCTGCATCCGATCAAGGTACATACAATGTTGTTGTGATCGACAACAATGGCGATTGCGGAATTGCTGCTTTCGATTTAGAAGTAAACCAAAATCCCGAACCGGCAATTCTTGGTGAAAACATTGTATGCGTGGCTGATCCTACTTCGACAGCACAAATTTATGTGAATCAACAGTTTGTTGATTATGCTTGGTTCGATAATGGCTTCCCGATTGGTGGATTAACAGGCGATACCGTTAATGTAGGCGCCGGCGATTTTACGGTTGAGGTTACAGACATCAACGGATGTACCGCAGAGTCGCCTGTTTTCACTGTAAACCCAACCTCATTTTTAACGCCAACTATCGAGGGAAATCTTATCTCATGTTTTAACAATACCAATACTCTAACGGCTGATGATACCTATTTTTCATATCTGTGGGAAGACATTGGAACAAACCCACCTACATTTATTTCGAATGATCCGTACATAGAGGTTCTGGAAGGCTTTATACAACTTACCGTTGGAGATGGTATAGGGTGTATTGGTTCCGATATTATAACCATAACCAATGTTGTTCCTGTATCTGATGCCGGTTCCGATCAGGTTGTTTGTTCCAATACAGATGCTATAATTGGTTCTGCTCCTCAACCCGATTATTCTTATTATTGGTCACCTTCAGTATTGGTAGCTGATAGCCTGCAAGCAAATACCACCGCCAATTTTGTCAATTTTGCTGAAGATCCATATCAACAGGAACTTGTACTAAGAGCTACACTGAGCGGATGCACAGCATACGACACTGTATTGGTTTCGGTAAATCCGCAACCATTGGCTTACTTTGAAGCACCCGAGCCGCAATGTTTTGAAAATCATTCCATCGACTTTGCTGCCGATGGAAATTTCGGAACAGGAGCTTCCTTCCTTTGGAATTTCGGGCCATCGGCAACGCCTGCTACCTCTGCTGAAGCATCGCCACAAAATATCCAATTCTCGGGAACGGGAACACATGTTGTAAGTCTGCAAATTATTGAGGATGGATGTTCGAGTTTTGATTATGAACTCCCAGTGATCATCCGGCCAATGCCGGTTGCAAATTTTTCGGCCAACCTCATAGATGGTTGCGCTCCGATGCCGGTAAATTTCATAAATCTAAGCGAGTCTGCAGATCCAATCAGAGAGTATTTGTGGACATTGGGCGATGGCCGAATTTCCACCTCAGAATCCCCTACAAACCAATACGACCAAGCAGGACAATATAGTGTTTCGCTTGAACTGGTTACAGAATATGGATGTCGGAACAAATTTGAAATTCCAAATTTGATAACTGTTTATCCAAATGCTGTTGCAAATTTCACGATCGAACCACCGATTTTAACCTTAGATAATCCACATTGTACGATAAGCGATTTCTCCACAAATGCAGATGAAGTGAGTTATTCGATTGCGTTTTTGGATACCTTTTTCAAACGCAACCTTACCTACACATTTGAGGATACAGGATTCTTCGAAATTCGTCAGGTTGTTCAAAATGAATTTGGCTGCATTGACTCCATGTCGCTGTTCGCCCGTGTTCAAGACGGCTTTAATTTATTTATTCCCAACTCATTCTCACCTGATGGAGACGGGCTTAATGATTACTTTAAGGTGTATGGGCAAGATATTCGCTCGTTTAATATGAAAATTTACAGTCGATGGGGGCAGTTACTTTATGAATCGAACGACCTTGAAAGCGGTTGGGATGGTACAACACGACTCAGCGATTCTGTTTTACCTTCGGGATCCTATTTCTACATGATTGAAGTTGTAGATATTAACTACAATAGCAAACAAGTAGAAGGAATATTCACCATTTACCGCTAACTGCACTCCGCGCTTTTAGTTTATAAGTATTTCTCCATTCATTGCTTCAGGAATGTCTATTCCCATCAAGTGAAGAATGCTTGGTGCAATATCGGCCAGTTTGCCACTACGCAGATTCTTTACACCCGCATCTAAAACGATTACCGGAACCGGGTTAATTGTATGCGCTGTATTCGGACTTCCATCTGAATTCAAAGCAAAATCGGCATTGCCGTGGTCGGCAATAATAACTGCACTGTAATGATATTGCTGTAACACCGCAAGCACCTCACCCAAGCAGGCGTCTACCGTTTCAACGGCTTTAACGATGGCGCCATATACGCCGGTATGCCCCACCATGTCGGGGTTTGCAAAATTGAGGCAAATAAAATCGGGTTGTTTGCTTCGAATCGCCTGTATCACAGCGTCACGAATTTCAGGCGCGCTCATTTCAGGCATCAGATCGTAGGTTGCCACTTTGGGCGAAGGAATCATAATGCGCGATTCGCCATCAAACGCTTGCTCTCGTCCGCCCGAAAAGAAAAAAGTAACATGCGGATACTTCTCGGTTTCGGCAATGCGTAACTGGGTTTTACCGGCAAGCGACAAAACTTCTCCAAGCGTTTCGGCCATGTCCTGCTGTTCGAAAATTACGTTCACATTGCGGTATTTTTCGTCGTAACGGGTCATGGTTACGTAATACAAGGGCAAACGCTTCATCCCAAAATCGGGAACGTCGTTTTGCGTTAAAACCTCAGTAATCTCGCGGCAACGATCGGTTCTGTAGTTAAACGAAACAACCACATCACCTGCTTCTATTTTTCCGTCAACACCCTGAATGCAAATGGGTTTTAGAAACTCATCCGTTTCGCCCTGTTGGTAACGAGTAGTGATGGTTTGTAGAATATCGTTTGTGGATTCGCCCGCGCCATTCACTAACAAGTCGTAAGCTATTTTTACCCGCTCCCAGCGCTTATCGCGGTCCATGGCATAATAACGCCCCATAACAGAGGCCACTTTTCCATGCGTACCGCGCAGTTTTTCAATTAGTGTTTGTATAAAACCCAAGCCGCTTTTGGGGTCGGTATCGCGGCCATCGGTAAAAGCATGAACGAGATAATTTTGTACACCCGCTTTTTCGGCAAGTTCGAGCAAAGTGTGTAAATGCGCATCTGATGAATGGATGCATCCGTTCGACAGTAATCCAAAGAAATGTACTTTCTTTTCGTTTTCTCGTGCATAACGAAAGGCTTCCTGCAACACGGAATTGCTTGCCAACTCACCGTTTTGAACGGCCTGATTAATTTTTACCAACTCTTGATACACCACGCGTCCGGCCCCGATGTTCAAATGCCCTACTTCCGAATTGCCCATCTGTCCATCGGGCAGTCCAACATCCAAACCAGACGTACGTAACGTAGCATTGGGTTGTGATTTTAGGAGCTCATCCATTACGGGCGTTTGCGCAGCATGAATGGCGTCGGAGGCGCTGCCCTCGCCAATGCCCCATCCATCTAGAATGAGCAAAGCAACTTTTTTATCGGGCATGAGTGTAAGCGTTCAAATGCAGTTCAAAAATACTTCCTTTAGGCTGATTATCGCGCACCGAAATGCGAATGTGCTGCATGCTGCACAAATGGGCCACGATGTACAACCCAAGTCCGGTGCCTTTGGTATGGCGCACCTCTTCGTTGCCCGAGCGGTAGAATTTGGTAAAAATCCGTTTGCGTTCATTGGGCGCCACGCCCACACCTGTGTCGGCAACCTGAAGAATAATATCGCTGCCCTCTTTAAGCAGATTCAATTCAATGGTTTTATCGTCTTCGCTGTATTTTATGGCGTTCTCACAAAGGTTAAGTAAAATGCTCTGCATTGCCTGCCCATCGGCCAAGATCTCTAATTCTTTCTGAAGTATTGTGATAAGCCGAGGAGAGGGGAAACGTGCATTGAACTGGGCAGCAAACGATTCGCAAAGAGTGCTCATGTTGAGTCGCTCTGTATGCAGATGGAAGGCCTTGTTTTCGAGCTGCGCCGCCAAAAGAATATTGCCCACAAGTTGATCCAATCGTACTGTTTCGGCGATGCTCCGTTCCACAATTTCTTTTTGCTTTTCGGGCTCAAGTGTACGTCGCTGTAAGGTTTCGAGAAATAATCTTATGGCGGCAATGGGCGACTTTAACTCGTGCGTTACCGATAAAAGGAAATTTTTCTGCAAACGTGCAGCTTCGGTTTCGCGCTTAAACGATTTACGGGTTTGAATAACGCCTAATGCCAATAGCCCAAGAAACACGGCTCCTTCTCCGAAAATCATCATTTGTTTTTTGCGCAACTGCTCGTTGTAGCTTGCTGCAGAATATGGATTTTGCGACGAGAGGCTCAACTTTAAATTTTCGGCATTGAGCTCAAATAACAAATACGACCACCAGGCAAACTGGAGGAATACATACACTACCAGCAGATAAAAAACCAGCAGTGGCCGTGGGGTGTTTTTAAATAAACTTCCCCGAAGCATCATTGCGCTTAAAAGGTAGGTTTAAACGAGGCGGAAAAATCGGTCCAGGACTCATGTTGGTAATGATTTTCGCCAAAGAAACGCAGCGGACCTTCGATTTGTTCGGGCGTTTGGTAACCCGGCAAAGGACTTAGTAGATTAAAATTCTCGTCTAGAAACACAAAGCTTGGATAAGCTAATTTTCCCTGAAGCAAGGTTACCGCCAATCCATGTGTGCCGTTGCGGCCTTTGTCGGGCATGATGCTATACGTAGTATCGCCCACTGCGATGGGCCCTTCTTTTTCGGCGTTGAACTTAACGGCGTAGTAATGC
>JBKCFX010000290.1:0-2073 GCA_046303595.1 Bacteroidia bacterium | reverse complement strand
GTTCGACTCGCTCTACACCACCACGCAACCGCTTGCACAGCTTGATGCGCAGCACAATCGTTTCTACATGCAGGGCTCGTATCAATCGGCATCGGGATCTGAAATTTCGCTCAACGCGATGAACGTTCCTCAAGGTTCGGTAACGGTAACAGCAGGCGGCGTTCCACTAACCGAAAACGTAGATTACACGGTCGATTATGCCTTGGGCCGCGTGCGCATCATCAACCAAGGTTTGCTAAATTCACAGACACCAATCAACATTTCGCTCGAAACGAATACGCTCTTTGCCATCCAGAGTAAGCGACTCATGGGTGCACATTTCGATTACATGATCGATAAAAACTTCGGCTTGGGTGCAACCATCATGAACCTTACCGAGCGGCCAATGACCCAAAAAATCAACATTGGCGACGAACCCATTTCGAATACCGTAATTGGTTTGGATGGAAACATCAAACGCGATTCGCGCTGGCTAACGCGGATGGTCGATAAGCTTCCGTTTTACTCAACCAAAGAAATGTCGACCATAACGGCAACCTGGGAAACAGCGAAACTTATTCCGGGCCACTCCAGAATTATTGGGAAAGACGGGCTTTCGTATATCGACGATTTCGAAGGTGCCGAATCGACCATCGACATACGAAATTTCGGAAACTGGTTTATCTCATCTACACCGGCCGGTCAGCCGAATTTACTCCGCGAGGGCGATTTGTTCAATGCGCGGGCATACAACTACAACCGGGCAAGACTAAACTGGTACACCATCGATCCTCTTTTTGCCCGAAACGGAAATACAACACCTGCGCATATTCAGGATTCGCCCATGCAGTCGAACAATTTCATGCGGCAGATTGTAGAAACCGAAATTTTTCCGAATAAGGCGCGACCAAACGGGCAGGTTCAGATTATGCCTGTGTTAGACTTGCACTTCGATCCACGTATTCGTGGACCATACAATTACGATATTAATGCAGGAGAGTATTCGGCCGGTTTGAATGCCGACGGAACACTTAAAAACCCACAAAGCCGCTGGGGAGGAATTATGCGTCGCGTTGAAACGACCGATTTTGAGTCGGCCAATATCGATTACATCGAATTTTGGATGATGGACCCGTTTGCAGAAGGTTTGGGGCCTGGAACAGCGATTAACAGCGGAACAGGAGGAGACTTTTACATCAACATCGGGAACATCTCTGAAGATGTATTGCGCGATGGGCAGCAGAGTTTTGAGAACGGTTTGCCCGTTACAACCGATAACACCAATTTCGACACAACAACCTGGGGGAAATATCCCACCTCGCCACCGCTTGTAAACGCCTTCGACAACAATCCGGAATCGCGCCCTTTGCAAGACGTTGGTCTTGATGGATTACCAAGCGATTCGGAGCGAGTATTTTTTAGCGATTACCTGCAATCGGTTCAGTCGGTGTTAACACCTGATGCATACAGTCAATTCGAGGCAGATCCATCGGCAGATGATTATCGCTTCTTCCGGAATACGCAATTCTGGGATGCACAGGAAGCAGACATTCTAACACGTTACACCTTATACAACGGACTTGAAGGCAACTCGCGGCTGGGGGAGGATCCAATTGAACCCTACCCGACAGCGGCAAATCCATTGCCCAATATCGAGGACATAAATCGCGATAACACACTCAGTGCAGCCGAAAGTTATTTCCAGTACCGCATCAGCCTTCGTCCGCAGGATATGGTGGTTGGTCAAAATTATATAATCGACAAGGTTGCTGGTCGCGGTGAGTTGAATAACGGGCAGCCAATCAACGTAAATTGGTATCAATTCAGGGTTCCGATTCGATCTTTTACCTCGAAAGTAGGATCGGTGAGCGATTTCCGATCGATTCGTTTTATACGGATGTTCTTCCACAACTTCTCGGAGCCCGTGGTAGCTCGAATGGCGCGTCTCGAATTTGTACGTGCCGAATGGCGTCGTTTTGAATACAGCCTAAAAGAACCCGGCTTGTTTTTAGGCAACGACCTCAACACAACCTTCCAGGTTTCGACCGTGAATATTGAGGAGAATGGCGAAAAAACGCCAGTGAATTACGTATT
>JBKCFX010000289.1:0-1066 GCA_046303595.1 Bacteroidia bacterium | reverse complement strand
GCAATTCCTGTTACGTTACTTGTTGGTGATGATGGATTTGCTACTGTTCCACTTCCTGAAATCAAGGTCCAGTTTCCAGTACCAACAACCGGTACATTCGCTTCAAGTGCTGTGTTATCGAAACAAATGGTTTGGTCTGCTCCGGCCGCTGCATCGGTTGGTAAGGCAAAAACGGTGATATTTATCGAATCACTAATTTCACATTGGGCATCATCTTCAACAATTATCGAGTAAAACCCATTTTGGTCTACTACAATCGAATCGTCTAATACCGTCGAATTGTCGGGCGCTGTCCAAGTAAATACGGCATTGTTTAATCCAGCCGAACTAGTAGCAGAAATACTGATGGTTTCGCTCCCGCCTTCGCAAAATGCGGCCGATGGTGGCACAAAGGCGCCTAGGCTCAAATCTCCAAACGGACAGCAATTGATTGCCGGCACAAACACTACATTATCACCATAGTTGCAATCGGGAATACTGCTTAACGGAAAATTAAACGGGGGAGGAGTTGTTCCATCGTCATTTAATACAGCGAATAGGTTAAACGGCTTCGGCAACGATAAAATGTCGAGTGTAACGCTTATGGTTTCGGTTTGGCCAGGCAACAAATTTTGTGTTGAAATGGCTGTTCCCGTTGTTGGAACCAATTCTGTTGCAGCACTCGTGAATGGATTTCCGGCATAAAAACGAACCGGGAATCCGGCCTGTGCGAGCCCGCCACCGATGTTGTTGATTCGAACACTCAGGTTGTATTCGGTCGAACCATCGCATGCACCTGAAACCAAGGAAAGCGATATGTCGGCAGCCGGATAAATGGGACAACCTTCTTGTGTTAAAAAAGTTGCTTGTGTTAGGAAACTGTTGAAGGGTCTATTTTCGCTGCAAGTGCTAAACGGACAAGTAACCGTGCTCAACAAACCCTGATGTTGCTGCTGCTGAAGTGGAACGCTTAAATTACTATTAATGTTAATGTTGAAATAATTGAATTGATTCCAGACGCTACGGCATGGAGCCCATGGTTGGCCCGTCGCTTCGAACACATTCAATTGCCCGAGCTGTATCGTGC
>JBKCFX010000288.1:0-2526 GCA_046303595.1 Bacteroidia bacterium | reverse complement strand
GGAGAACGCTTCCCCAGTCCAACCATCGGTAGAATTTCCAATAGAACCTTCGCGACTTGAAGTAAAAATTACTTCATTAAAATTCTTGCGGCTAAAGATTGGAGAAAAATCATCGTATTTGGAGTTTAGCGGCTGCACATTGCTCACCTGATGCTTGGTTGGCTCCTTTTTCCAGTTAACAGATAATTTACAACTCTCTACACCTGCAGAGCCACGACGATCTTCTGGTTTAAGCTTGGTGTATTTTTCATATTCGGCGAGCGCCTCATCGTACTTGCCGTTAATGCGCATCATATCTGCAAGATACAGCTGGGCTTCAGGATTCTGGTATTTTGCCTTAATCGCTTTCCCGAACCAAACTTCCGCTTTTTTCGGATCGTTTATCATCATGAAACAAAGCGCCTGTTTGTAGGTAAGTTCTGCTTTAACATTCTTTTTCTTAACAGTCTCCATCGCCTTTTTGTAGGCATTCAGGGCTTCGTAATATTCCTTATTGTTGAATAAACGATCGGCAGCTTCGACTTTTTTTCCCTGACCAACAAGGGAAATTGAAATTAGGCTTGTAGCTAAAAAGGTCAGAATGATTCGGTTTGCGTTTTTAAGCATGTGCGTATGGTTAATTTCAAATACGGTCGGCTAAATTATAAAAAACTATTTGCTACCAAAATTTGGAATGCGATTTCTTTAAAAAAAGAAAATCCGGTCTTTAGTTAAATTACCTTAGACCGGATTATTTTTGATTCGAGTATACTTGATTATCAGTTAATAAATAACATTTCTCGGTATTTCGGAAGGCACCACATTTCGTCGTCGACCAACAATTCGAGTTTGTCTGAATGGTAGCGAATGGTTTCAAAGAAAGGTTGAACCTTGTAGCAATATTCGACCGCCTGTTTCTTGGCATTGGTTATTTTATTGGCCACTTTCCGCGCTTCAATCATATCGTCGATTGATTTTTTAATCACAGAAACGTGTTCCGAAATTTCTTGAATGATTTCCAATTGCGCCTGTGCGGCTTTGGTAAAGGCTTTTCCGTCAAGAATTACTTTCAAGCCCTGCACATTGTTGATGAGTTGGTTTTGGTATTTCAGCGCGGTAGGTATGATGTGGTTAGCTGCAATATCGCCGATTACCCGCGACTCGATTTGAATCTTCTTCGTATAGGTTTCGAGCTGAATCTCGTATCGAGCTTCAACTTCGCGGTGGTTTAATACATTATTAGTCTCAAACAAAGCGATGCTCGATTTCGAAACAAACGCATCGAGCGCCTCCGGTGTTTTTGCGAAATTGCTCAAACCGCGTTTTGCAGCTTCCTTTACCCATTCGTCGCTATAGCCATTGCCTTCGAAGCGGATGGTCTTCGACTCGGTAATGTAGCGACGCAGAACTTGGAAAATCGCTTCGTCTTTATCCAACTTTTTCTTAGTTACCAAGCCATCTACCTCGGATTTGAAATCCTTTAACTGCTGAGCCATCATGGTGTTTATTACAATCATCGCTTGGGCGCAATTTGCAGATGAACCCACGGCGCGGAATTCGAACTTATTGCCGGTAAAGGCAAACGGCGATGTACGGTTGCGGTCGGTATTGTCGAGTAAAATCTGTGGAATCTTTCCGATACCGAGTTTCAATTCCGTTTTTTCATCGGGTGTCATTTTACCACTCGTTTTTACTTTTTTCTCGAGTTCATCGAGCACACCGGTTAACTGCGTACCAATGAAAGCCGAAATAATGGCCGGTGGCGCTTCGTTGGCGCCCAAACGGTGATCATTGCCTGCAGATGCAATCGCAGCGCGCATTAGGTCGGCATGCGTGTGCAGTGCTTTGAGCGTATTGATAAAAAAGGTAAGGAATTGTAGATTGGTTTTGGGAGTTTTTCCTGGACTCAGCAGATTTTTACCCGTATTGGTCGAAAGCGACCAATTGTTGTGCTTGCCCGATCCGTTGATGCCAGCGAAGGGCTTTTCGTGTAGCAACACGCGGAAACGATGACGACGCGCCACTTTGTTCATGATATCCATGAGCAATTGGTTGTGGTCAACGGCAAGATTTGCCTCTTCGAAAATTGGGGCACATTCGAACTGATTCGGAGCCACTTCGTTGTGGCGTGTGCGGATTGGAATACCCAGACGAAGCGATTCGGCTTCGAAATCGCGCATGTAGGCGGTAACACGATCGGGGATTGACCCAAAATAGTGGTCCTCAAGTTGCTGACCTTTGGCAGGCGAATGACCAAGTAAAGTTCTTCCAGTTAACGATAAATCGGGACGTGCGTGGTATAATGCTTCGTCGATAAGGAAATATTCCTGCTCCCATCCTAGCGTAGCGTGAACTTTGGTTACATTTTTATCAAAATATTGACACACCTCAACCGCAGCTTTGTCGAGTGCATGCAATGCTTTTAACAAAGGTGTTTTGTAATCGAGTGCTTCGCCGGTGTAGGACACAAAAATAGTGGGTATACAAAGCGTATTACTTATAACAAATGCAGGAGATGAAGGATCCCAAGCGGTGTACCCGCGCGCT
>JBKCFX010000287.1:0-2781 GCA_046303595.1 Bacteroidia bacterium | reverse complement strand
TTTGGCAAAGCTCTTACCACGTTGTTTTTTTACCCCATCTGAACAAGCATAGCCCTTTTCGTGTTACTTTTGCATTCTATTTAGAACGATTTTAAACAAGAAGCAATGGGCTCCGAAAGCAATGTGATGCTATCCATCAGATATTTACACGCTCGTGTAGAGGAGAAAGAAATATTAAAAGGATTTAACCTCGATGTACGTCCGGGCGAGGTGCATGCCATCATGGGGCCAAATGGTTCCGGTAAATCTACCTTGGCGAGATTATTGCCGTGAAGCAGATTGTATGGCAGTAGCCACGGATTTCAATCCGTGGTAAAGATGTAACAAAGCACCGAAGCATTTGTAGAATTCGTAAACCGGAGGTTCTTTTACGTGAGGAATTCTGGTTTTTTGTTTGGATGCGGTTCTACTATTCAAATTAATAGAAAGCTCATTATAAGTTTTTTAAAGCGTAATGCCTTTAACCTTAATCATTAAGCTGCCCCGTTAAATGATTGAGCAACTTTTACGCTCAATATGTTAATGAAATCAAATGGGTTTAAAATGTACTTTTACACAAACTATTTAGTGAATTGATTGCCTTGCCCAAAAATAGAATCCCGAATATGGGAAATAGAAATTGCGTGTGATGGCTTCTTGCTATTTAGTAACAGACCTAATCTTGTTTCAGTTTAATTCAGAAGCTATCGCTTGGGTAATTGCCAATAATTTTCATTAACGATGCTTCCGAAAAATATCCTCTTCGTCTTTTTGCTCTTCGTTTCGTTTGTCCTTCAGGCTCAGTCGGATCGAATAACAGCTCAAAAATCATTGATATTAAACGATACGCTTTCGCCCGAGGAGGTGATGGTAAAAATGACCTTGTATAAAAAATGGGGAATTGATCCCCTCTCTGCAGCTGAGTGGGAGCAGATAAAAAACATCCTGCTTGCTAAAAATGCAGTGGCGCCTACTTTGCGCGATCAATACTTTATTTGTTATGCCGAGTGTAACAAGTATGCAGTATTAAAACAAATTGGGAATGCACTGTATTCTATCGATTCATTTTACAAAAAGGTAAAAGCCCTAAACGACGATGAGCAGTTAATGAACGTCTACCAGCTTTACGTTACCATTTATGAACAGTCAAAAATGTTCGACGATGCGCTGAAATACACACGTTTGCTCTATGCTTTGAAATGTAAAAACAAGTCGCATGCTGAGATCATGGAGCTTAGCAATGCCTTTGTGTGGATGTTTTACAAATTCGGTCGTGAAAAAAATGATTTGTCAATAATTCAGGAGGCTCAAACAATGGGCGAGAAGCGCATTAGCTATTTTGAAAAACACCCTTCGGATCTATCGGGAATTGGCGACGATTACAAGATTAATATCATGGCATTGCTTAGGCTGAAAAATTGGTCGAAGGCTATCGAAATTTCTAAACGTGCTTTGAGAACCTTCGGCTTAGATGTTACAAGCACAGACGAAGGTTACTTGAATTACAGGCGAAAATTATTGTGCTATCAGGCCGTTGCCTATGCCCGGTTGCAAAACAGAGACAGTGCGTTGTACTATATTAATCACCCCATCATGTTTCAAAAAAACGCCACCGATCGCAATGTCTTTATTGCAGACCAAAAGATGTATTTGGATGTTGACGAACTTTTGGAGCGCGTGAATGTATATTCTATTTTAAATGAGCATAAAAAGGCTGCCGATTTGGTTTATCGTGCCGCTTATTCACCATACAAACTCAAAACAGCAGATAACCGGGAGTTTATTCAAAGCTATTTTGCTAGGGTATTTCTTGCAGCAGGCATGTACAAAGAAGCCGCCGAGGGCTACAAGTTAAAGGAGCAAATGACCGACTCTACAAGTCGCGAAGAAATAGATTTACTCACCGAAAAACAAATCATCAGCAACCGCATTGAGCTTGCTAATATCAACGAAATCAACGAAAAAAAGGAAGAGATTTCGAGAAAGACATTGGAACGCCAAATTCTTGTTCGAAATGTTTTCATTGGTGGCTTTGTGTTGCTTCTTATATTTTCTGCTGTGTTTTTCACTCAGCGAAATAAAATTAAGAAAGAGAAAAAACGGAGTGATGAATTGCTGCTGAATATTTTACCGCATTCCATTGCCGAAGAATTAAAATCAAAGGGCAATGCCGAATCGAAACTGATTGATGAAGTAACGGTTTTGTTTACCGATTTCAAAGGGTTCACCCAATTATCCGAGCAATTCACACCACAGGAGCTGGTTGCGGAAATCAACGAGTGTTTTTCGGCATTCGATCAGATTATGATCAAGCACAATGTTGAGAAAATAAAAACGATTGGCGATTCATATATGGCCGCAGGTGGATTGCCAACATCCAATAAAACACATGCAGAAGATGTAATTCAAGCCGCACTCGAAATCCAGCAATACATGGCAGGCTATACAAAAGCCCGTACGGAAGCCGGAAAATTGTTTTTTGAGATCCGTATTGGTGTTCATTCAGGCCCCGTTGTTGCCGGTATCGTTGGGATTAAGAAATTCGCCTACGACATTTGGGGCGATACCGTAAATACGGCAAGCCGGATGGAAAGCAGCGGCGAGGTAGGGAAGGTTAATGTTTCAGAATCAACATATAACTTAACGAAAGATGCGTTCAACTTTACCTACAGAGGGAAAATAGCGGCCAAGGGAAAGGGCGAAATCAGCATGTATTTCGTGGAGCAAAATACACTGCAAACTTAGGTTCCACTTGAATTAAAAAACATAGATTTGGTTGCGGCGAAGTAGTTATGATTGATT
>JBKCFX010000286.1:0-1681 GCA_046303595.1 Bacteroidia bacterium | reverse complement strand
CACCAGGTAAGCAGTTTGCATTTTAGCTCATGATTTTGTCGCATAAATAAATTTGCCTGCACAGCAAGCGGAATTTGCTGTGAAAGATAACTTGCCATAGCGGCAAAGGCATGTTGTTCGAGAAACAGCTGACTAACGCCTTCTATTACCCGAAGCCGAAACGTGGAATCGGATAAATAAAAACTATCGTCGCGGTACCGTTCCAGAATTTGCTCAAGAGTTTCATTGTATTTCAGTGTACTGCGTCCGGTTTGCTGCGAAAGACGCAACTGATAGCCTAGAAGAACAAGCACTTCTTCTAGTTCTTTTAATGCAATTTGCTTTTTGCGAAGCGCGACACGTTCTTCGATAAGCGCAGAAGGATTAAGTTCTGGTATTTCGCGGGTTAGCAGAATTGTTTCAGTTAAAATCAACTCGAGTAGATCGTTCCATTGGTTCGAACGTGCTCGGGATGCGGCTTTGCCAAGGTAATCCATCCCAATGCGTAAATTTCCTTTTGACGCATGAAACCTACCAAGTGCAAGGTATTGTAAAGCTTGATTGAATTGATTTGCGAAAATGAAATCGGCTGCATGCCTGTCGATGTAATCGCGTAGTCTCTTTTTTAGCTGATAGCAAAGATTCGCATCAGGAGTGCCGGGTAGTTTTAACCTTAGTTCGCTTGCAGACAGTGTTTTATTTTTATTGGAACGCAATACATCAAAAAGCTGCAAAACCCTTCGTTCTTTAACGGTTTTGATACGTTGCATAAAGATTTTGAAGGAACGAATTTCTTCCTTCGACATCTTATGAATAATTTCCTCAAGTATCGCCATTTGAACCTGTAAGAACTGATCGTAAAATTAATGCGATTATTTTAGAATTGATGCGTAAATTGCCGTTGTGAGAAAGAAACTTTTTTTGGGATGCTTTGTATTTCTCTTCGGAGTCATTATTCAGGCACAGAACATTGTGAATGTAACCTCTGTAAGCGGTTTTCCTTCAAGCGTAAGCATCGATAGCGTCTATTCGTTTTCTGTTGCTGTTACGTATATCTCAGGCACAGAGTCTAGCATTTTTGCAGAGAATTTGCGTGTAAAATACTTGTCCGACAAAATGATAGAGGAAGGTCTTGCTCCAGGAATTTTCGGCCCATCAGAAGATATAGTATTAGAATTGAATAATCCAGTGGAAATCGCAGTTGACAATTTCACGTTCGACTCGGTTAATTTCCGACAAGGGGGAAACATTGTGGTGATCTGGCCTTCATTTTCCGGTGGTATACCTAATGACAGTCTGCAAGTTGATGTTCAGGGCATAGATCCTGATAGCGCAAACAGTGTAACAGAATTCGATGAATTTAATTTGCATACAGTCTGGCTGAACGAAAAAATTAACTGGCAAGCTCTTGAAAAGTTTGGCATATATGAAGGGGTTGTATTGAGTTCCGAAGGAAAGGTAAACTACAGATTGAGTTCCGGAATCGACTTCAATGCCAATAATATCCAACCCGGTATTTATTACTTCGTATTCAATCAGGGCAATGGCAGATTGCTAGTGTTTAAGGAATATCTCCGCTAAATACGTTTTGCAAAATTTGAACCTGTAAGGAAAAAGATATTTATGCTGTCAAACTTCTCGCCGGTTTTTAATCTTTGTTAAGCGATTACGATTAATGTATCGTGAAAGAGTTTAACAAACC
>JBKCFX010000285.1:0-2494 GCA_046303595.1 Bacteroidia bacterium | reverse complement strand
GTGGAGGATTCACGCGCGACGAAACAGAACTCGCGCTGATCGACATGCAGTATCTCGGAATGGACAATGGACTCGCCCTGCGCGGAGATCCGGTAAAAGGCGAAGGGCATTTTTCGCCCGAAAAAGATGGCCATGCCTACGCATCAACACTTGTTAAGCAAATTTCACAAATGAACTCGGGGCATTATATCGATGATGAAATTGTGGAAGGCATCCCGACTGATTTCTGCATTGGTGTTGCCGGTTATCCCGAAAAGCATTTCGAAGCCCAAAACATGAAAACCGATTTGCGCTATCTGAAAGAAAAAGTGGATGCCGGAGCGCACTACATCGTAACGCAGTTGTTTTTCGACAACCAAAAATTCTTCCGCTTTGTCGATAATTGTCGTAAGGCAGGGATTACCGTACCCATCATTCCGGGAATTAAACCAATTACCACACTGAAACACATCAGTTTCCTGCCAAAGACATTCCACATTGATATGCCCGAGCCTTTAGCCGATGAGCTCGAAAAATGCAAATCAAACCAAGATGTAATGAGCGTAGGAATTGAATGGGGAATCGAGCAAACAAAGGAGCTCATCAAGTTTGGCGTGCCATGCGTCCATTTCTATACCATGGGAAAATCAGAAGCTGTTCGAAAAATCGTTAAAGCCGCTTATTGAAGGCGCAAACGGTAAATGCAATTTCCGGCTCGGCCGTCGCCAAGAAAAAAAAATGTATTGCGACTTTTTGCAAAACCGGCAGTTACATGCAGCGGTAAATCGGATGGGAAATACTGTGCTGAACCATCTATTCGGAGTTTGATGGCGTTTCCCGTTTCGGGATTTTCGAGCAAGGGCAGATCTCCGTACGAAGTTGTTGAATTGGCATTGCATAAAAAATCCGGTAAACCATTTGGATTTGCTATCGCAATGCTCGATAAATATACCTGTTCATCTTCTACCAGATGCTGTTTCTTATCTAAAACGAAACAACTATCGCCTTGAGCATTTTGATGGGGTTGATACAGTACCAATGCATCGGCAAAATAATGTTGATTGCACACCAACATGTTCGAACGAAAATCGGTTTGGCATATCTCTTCTCGACGCTGCTGCTCTAAAACCACCAGTGGCATTTCGTCTCCCGATTCAAGCAATTCAACAAGATGCAAATTCTCCAGGTAACCCGCTCCATAAAGCGATTGAGGCTGCTTGTCTTTTCCGCTATAGTTGATTTGCGTAAATGGTCGAATGGTCGATTGTTTCAATTCGCTTCCGTTTAAATCAAAGGAAAGCAAATAAACACCTTCGGGTTGCGCATCATCCGACTTTCTGTTTTTGAAGTACAATCCTGCCAGCCACAATTTCCCATTCACGGCAAGGTGCATCCTTACTTCCTCGGTGCTGTAATCGTCGAGCGTTAGTTCATACTCAACTACTTCATCCAGCATCGATGGAAAAGCATAGAGGTAATGTGATTTCTGCTGTTTCTTTCCGCCCGATTTCCAATGCAGCAATGCAAACACATTTCCCGACTCATCCACGCAAATCTCATCCAATCCAAACGAAACGCCTAATTTGGGCAAGATCTGATGCTGCTCCTTCACCACCTTGAAATTTTTATCGTACACCTTAAAATCGAGGCGCAAGGAATCTGAGTCTGGCGGATTGCCGGCGTAAAACATCAACAGACACTTGCCCTGAACTTCCTGCACAATGCGAAAGCGCCGGCCCGAGAATCCGCTAAAAGCCGCTTTAACACTAAACACCTTGCCCATCGAATCAATCCTCGCATATTCGTGTGTGTGAAAAACACCCTTCACATTCAATTGCATTTCCTGCTCGTCTTTGTTGTAGGCCGACCCAAACAGCATGAGGCTATCATTGAAATTCATCACGCCTTCGGGAAAAAATGTCGTACGCTCGGCAAAGCAATCGTTCCACTGCGCAAACGATTTATGTTTGAGGTTCGATGTATCGAATAAATCAATGCGAATGTCTTTTATCAACTCGTCTTTTCCTGTTCTTGCCTTTAAAACGCCTATGTCGCCTTTGTAAAATCCATTCAAACGAAGCACTGTAAATTTTCGGTCGCCCGAATACACAGGTCCTTGTTCAAGTTCTTGTGCATCAAGTTTATTGAAGTTTAAAATGATAAACAGAATGGCAAATAAACGAATCATGACTCTTTCAGCGCATGATGTGCGGCCTTGTTTTTATTGGCGAGTTGCCCGCAGGCCGCATCGATATCGCGCCCTCGGCTTTTTCGGATATTTACGATAACGCCTTTTTTTTCGAGGTATTTGCTGAATTGCTCAAGCTGTGTTTCGGTTGCCCGTTCAAATAAGCCATCGCCGGTTGGGTTGTATTCGATAATGTTGACCTTACTTGGCACCCTGCGCACAAAGCGTTCAAGCTGCGCGGCATCTTCGAGCGAGTCGTGGAAGTCTTTTTAAAAGATTTACACGAGCGTGGGACGCCTGCCGGGTTTGTCGTAGAAATACTGCCGC
>JBKCFX010000284.1:0-2531 GCA_046303595.1 Bacteroidia bacterium | reverse complement strand
AAAACGACTGCACACTTCCTGATCGGCTACTTGAATTCGCATCGCCATTTGAACCGCAAGCAATAATGTTTCCTGCGTCAGAAACGGCCACATCATACACCTTGAAATTGGTTGGATAATTGCCTTGCTGCACTAAATTTTGGTTGAACGTATAAACACCATTGGTTGAGCCAACGTAAATGGTGCCGCAATCGTCAATGTCGATGCCGTTATTGCCTACCGTGCTAATGGTAATATTAAATATAGGCACTACCGTTACATCGAATTGCCCGCCTGGAATATTCACGGAATCGAGCATGGCGCCGGTAATAAAATCGCGTTTTTCGATCCGATCGCCCCGATTTATAAATAGAAAATCACCAAAAGCCTTAAGAGCCTGAATACCGGTATTATTGGCCCTAAAATTCTCGCATTTATATCCCAATTTATACCCATTTGGGGTTTTGTAATTGTTTTGAGATGAACCGCCACAAGCCGAGCCGGTTTGAGGAATAATACCAAGAGTATCGTGCGTGAGGTAATAATAACGTCCGTTTTTGCCCGCTGTCACCGATCTTACTTCATTTCCGCCATCCGAGCCAAGTAAAGGAGGCGAAAAAGATACCTGTTGTGAGTTAGTTACAGAGCCTGTAGATGCGTTAACTCTATAAACAAAGGGCACGGGCGTTAAGGCTCCACCTGTACCGCCAATAAACAATTCGGTTTGATCGCAGTTGAAGCTAATGCTCCAAAACTCGGTAAGATTGATGCCTCCAACGGGATTGGCATTGTTCCATACAACTACACCGGCAGGACTAATTTTCTGAATGGCTTCGGCCGTGCCATTGGTTACATAGGTGTTGCCATTTAGGTCGGTAGCCATAGTGCCCAACCAACCGTTCGATGTATCATAAGGCGTACTATAAGTCCATTGTAGCGTTCCAGCGGCATTGTACTTAATAAGTTGCAATGGCATCACACCACCAATGGCATACACATTACCGGCAGCATCGCGGTCGCACTCCCAAACACAATCCCAGTTGGTATTAAATGTAGGGCTTTGAATCCAGGGATCGATAACCAAGGTTTTGCTGGGTTGTGTATGCGAAACATCGAATGAGGTGATGCGGTTGGCATGCATAAACCGCGATGAAACAATCTGTTCGGGCGAATCGGCGTAGTAGCAAAGTGGCGCATGTTCGGTGAGCGTTCCGATGCGTGTTTTGGTAAGAAGCAAACCGTTATCGCTGAGCTTTGCCTTTTTGGAACTTTTCAGTTGCGCCTGTGCAGGATTGCCGCCGGGGTGCACGATGAGGCTGTATTTTAAGCCGCCTTCGGGGTGAAACTCGTACACGGCATCAATACCCGGATATAAATCTTTACAAACCAAACGTTTACCCGATGGAATATTGCTTGTGTTTATCTTTTGTCCGCTTGCGTTGGTGTACCAGTAACTATGGTAATACGAATTTACATCTTCAAGTAGAATCGTTGCATTGGGATTGGCGCCTACCCACTCGTAGGTTACCTCATCGCGAATTACTTTTGAATCGCGTTCTAAGCGTTCACGGCGTTCTTCCTCGGCATATTCGCCCGGCTTGTCGAACTTCTTTTTGCCGCGTTCGCGTTGTTCTTCTTCACGCATTTCTGCCATTTCGTCGAACTGAATTTCGCGAAGTTTGATGGTAAATCCCTTCACACCAATGAGGTAATCCTCATTATTGCCATCATAAACAAAGGATGGAATTTCGTTACCGGCGGTTCGCAAATGATTGAATTGGGCCTTGTTTTCGATAAATCCTTTAATTCCTGAAGGCTTGTGGCTCCAGTTTTGGGCCAAAAGGGATGATGAAAAAAGGAGTATTACTGCAAAATGGCGTAGCGAGAAAAAGTTCTTCATTTATTATATGTTTGACAAGGTAAAACAAATATATGCGAGAAAATATTATGTGGCCAAAACCAAGACTTCAAACCATACTATTTAATCAGCGTAATCGTACCTGTTTTATTGATGGTGCTTCCATCGAGCAACAGCATATACAGGTTGTAGGCATATACTCCTGAGGGAGCTGCCTGGGAATTGAACGTTCCATCCCAGCAATTGGCAATAGACTCCGATTCAAAAATTTGCTGGCCCCAACGGTTATGAATCACAAACTTAAATTGATCCACACAATCGCTAAACACACAGAGCGATTCGTTAGACTGTGGTCCTTTGCCGTTCGGAGAAAAGATGGTAGGAACAAATACCTCACCGCAAACAATATCCACCTCAATGGTAATGGTATCGGCACTTCGGCACCCCGTTTCGTCAGTACCCACTACAATGTAAGTGGTAGTTTGGGAAGGATTGGCCAATGGATTGGAACAGTTGCTACAACTCAAGCTCTCATCGGGCGACCATGTGTAAGAGATGCCGCCGATGGCCGATAGCTGAACCGTATCGCCCAAATCAATCGAAGTTACGGAAGCCGAAACATCAACCACAGGAAGCGGATTCATAGTAACCGCTGCAGGCTGCGACTGCACAGAACAGCCCGAAGCATCAATGG
>JBKCFX010000283.1:0-3679 GCA_046303595.1 Bacteroidia bacterium | reverse complement strand
CAAATTCCATAGGACGCGGCATCGTTCGGCAGAGCAGCTGAGCAATACTATCGCCAAGTCCACCATTTCGCTGATGTTCTTCGGCTGTAACAACACATCCGGTTTTGGCAACCGAGGCAAGGACTGCCTCATCGTCGAGTGGTTTAATTGTATGAATATTTATTATTTCTGCGTCGATGCCCATTTCGTGCAATTGCTCGGCGGCTTTCAACGCTTTCCATACCAGATGGCCTGTTGCGAAGATGCTCACATCTTTTCCATCTTTCAATTTAAGGGCTTTGCCAATTTCAAAATGCTGATCGGCAAGTGTAAAATTCGGCACTTTCGGTCTTCCGAATCGCAGGTAAACAGGTCCATGATGTTTCGCAATAGCGATGGTTGCGGCCTTGGTTTGGTTGTAATCGCAGGGATTTATCACCACCATATTGGGCAACATTTTCATCAGTCCAATATCTTCTAGAATTTGATGCGTTGCACCATCCTCGCCCAGCGTTAAGCCGGCATGTGATGCACAAATCTTTACGTTTTTATCGCTGTACGCTACACTCTGGCGAATCTGGTCATATACCCTTCCGGTTGAAAAGTTGGCGAAGGTTCCGGTAAATGGAATTTTTCCTCCGATGGTCATTCCGGCTGCAAGTCCGATCATATTGGCTTCGGCAATGCCCGTTTGGAAAAAGCGCGTTGGAAAAGCTTTTTCGAACGCGTCCATTTTAAGCGAACCGGTTAAATCGGCGCACAAGGCAACCACATTGGGATTGGTGTTGCCAAGTTCGAGTAAACCGGCTCCAAATCCCGAGCGGGTGTCGTTTTGATCGGTGTAGGTAAATTCTATTGCCATGTTATCGGATGATTACTTTTTGAGATGTTCCGGCTTGCACCTGAAACGGAGTTTGACTGCTAAAGAGGGTTTCTTTTACGCCTTTCGCGCGGAATACAGCTTTGTAATTGCCGGGCTGCAACTTGATGGTTTCCTGCAATTGACTATCGCCAAGGTTACACACCCATTCGGATGTTCCTTTGTCTTCCTTTAAAATACTGGTAATGCCGGGTGTCGATAGCTGAAAATTCACCATGCCGGGCTCGTCGATTGTAACGGTAGTTGTATGACTCTGGCTGATGTCGACTCCCGAAACGTAGGTGCGCGGCAAGGTCAAAATTTCGAGATCGTATTTGCCGACAATGAGTTTACGCTGTTCGCGGCTTTCCATCACATCGAGTGTTTGCGTCGATTTTGCCTGGCGGATGATGCATTTAATGTCGCGGTGAAAACTGCCGTTACCGGCCTGTACTTTTAAAAAACCCTGTGGTGCATCGAGTGCGATTACATTGTGCTTACCCGGAATCAATTTGATGTCTTTCTTCTCGACTTTCGGAAGCGTATGCACCACCAAATGATACGTAGTTGCTGCATCGGGACGCAGTGTATCGGGTACCCCGCGATTATTCATGGTGTGAATGTAATTGTATTTCTGCTTGCCTGCAGTTTGATCGTAAAAGGTCATAGCCACATCGGTTTCGTTCGGTTTTCCGTTTTTGTCGAGCAGATTGACTTGCGCTGTCGTGGAATTTAATACCTGCGTAACGATAATGTTCAACACCTGATTGAATGAAGCTTCGGTTGATGCATCGTAAAAATTCCCAATGCAGTTGAACGATTCTTTGATGGCGGCATCGAGTTGACCAACACCCACAATAAACGGTCTAAGCGTAATGCCTTTGCTTTGGAGTGCTGCAGAAATGGCGCAGGGATCGCCACCACATTCATCTTTTCCGTCGGTAATTAAGAGCACCACATTGCGTGCATTTTTATCCGGAAAATCGGCGGCACAGGCTTCGAGTGTCATCGCAATTGGCGTTGTGCCATTGGGCTTTAGCTTTTCGAGTTTCGATTTGATGAGCCAGGCATTGCCTTTCGAAAAGGGCACTTCAAGTTTGGTATCGTCGCAATCTTGTGGCGGATATTTTTTCTGGTGCCCATAGCAACGCAGGGCTAACTGAACATTGTTTTGCCGCTCCAGACTGTCGACCATTTTACTCACCAAGCGTCGGGCAATTTCGTATTTCGAATCCGATTCCCACAAGCCATACATTGAATTGGAGCAGTCGAAAATGATGAGGATACGCGTTGGTAATCCCGAAACTGAATTCTGCGCGGATGCTTTTCCAGCAGAGCCTAACAATATAAGCATTGTTAGGCATAGCAACCTGAAAATCCAATTTTGAAAGGTGATGCGTTTCAGATTCACAATGAATATGTGATTAATAATCGCCGAGGGTTTCTTCGAGTTGCGCTAAACCACGTGCGAGCTGCTCATCGTTGGGAGCAACTCCATGCCATTTGTGCGTTCCCATCATGAAATCAACGCCCATACCCATCTCGGTTTTCATCAGTATAACGACCGGTTTACATTTTCCTGTATGCGACTGGGCATTTTTTAATCCTTCAACAACATCTGCCATGTTGTTACCATTCATCTCCATAACCTCCCAGCCGAATGCTTCGAATTTAGCTTTTAAATTACCAAGACTTAAAACGTGTTCGGTGCTGCCATCGATTTGTTGACCGTTTACATCCACCGTTGCGATGATGTTGTCGACCTTTTTTGCAGCGGCAAACATGGCGGCTTCCCAAATTTGTCCTTCCTGCAATTCGCCATCGCCATGCAAACTGTAAACAATACGATTATCGTTGTTCAGTTTCTTGCTCAATGCAGCACCCAACGCTACCGAAAGCCCCTGCCCGAGTGAGCCCGACGCCACGCGAACCCCCGGCAATCCTTCGTGGGTTGTAGGATGGCCTTGCAAGCGTGTATTGATTTTTCGAAATGTCGAAAGTTCAGCAACCGGAAAATGGCCCGAACGTGCAAGAACGCTATAAAAAACGGGAGAGATGTGTCCGTTTGAAAGGAAAAACACATCCTGGTCTTGCCCATCCATATCGAATGGATTGGCCGTGTAATGCATGTGGTGAAAATAAAGTGCCGTAAAAAAATCGGTACAGCCCAGCGAACCGCCCGGATGCCCTGAATTAACAGCATGAACCTGACGTAAAATATCGCGACGCACCTGGGTAGCTATGCGTTGCAATTCTTGTATAGTAGCCATGCTGCGAAAGTACGTTCGGCTTCACATCAGGTCAAGTAAGATGCAATGAGGTTTTCCCGAAGTTGTTAACTTTTGTGGTGCATTTTTGTTACGAACCCTGCATTGCTTTTCCAACGGCTGTTCCGGCAATATAACCGCTCGACCATGCCTGCTGAAAATTGTATCCACCCGTAATTCCGTCGGCATCCATTACTTCGCCCGCTAAGAACAATCCGGACAGTTTTTTGGCTTCGCAGGTTTGCGCATCAATTTCATTTAATGAAACGCCTCCGGCCGTTACGAATTCCTCCTTAAAGGTGGTTTTCCCTTGAATTGCGAACCGTTCTGAAGTTAGGCGCTCTGCCAATTGTCGGAGGTTTTTGTTGCTGCATTCGTTCCATGTACCCTCCGCATTTAATTTCGTTTGTTCGATGAAATACTCCCACAAGCGTTGCGGAATGCCATCAAACACTTTGCTTTTCAACTTCTTTGTTCCATTATGAGCTTTCTGACTCAAAAGCCAATCGTACACTTCATCCTGATTCAATTCGGGCAACCAATTGATTCCTACGTTGAACGAATAGTTGCACGC
>JBKCFX010000282.1:0-1957 GCA_046303595.1 Bacteroidia bacterium | reverse complement strand
TGCTATTTTTGATGCGGAATTCCGCACCAAATCGGGAAACTATTTTCAGACAGAAAACGTTTTGGACGGGTATGGGTTAATGTATATAATAATTGTTATTGTAATAACAGATGAGAGCAAAATAAAAGTTGCGATTTTCCGAATGAATATAGGCATATCCTAATTTATAATCTAAAGTGTTTGCATTCGCTGTGCGCTGATTTATTACGATATTTTACTGAAATAAGAAAATTTAGCCCAACAACCCGTTTTAGATGCATGACAATACTATGACAAATATCAGCTTCTCGGATGAAGTAAATCATTCTTTGGAATAAAATAATGGAAGAATTTCGTTGCATCCAAACGAATGAACCATGAAAAAAATTTTGATTCCAACCGATTTTTCTGCCCCTTCGCTCAAGGCATTTCGCTTTGCAGTTCAGCAGACCATAGGAACACCAACCGAATTGGTGCTGATGCATCATACCTCTATTTTGGAATTGGCACCCGACTCGGCCTTCACGGGTTTATATGTTCCTCCCCCACTCGACCAGGTTGCCTTTGTGCGCACCGAATTGGAAAAATTCATGAAGAAAGGGCTGAGTTCATTTAAAGACAAAACAAAACTGCCCAAAATAACACCCGAGGTAATTCCCGGCATTGGCACGGTAGAAACAATTTTGGAGACGCAGAAAAGAACAAAGTCCGAAGCTATCATTATGGGCACAACCGGAGCCAGCGGAGTAAAGCGCTTGTTCATTGGATCGGTAGCTGCCAAGGTGTTGGAATTGTCGAAGGTGCCGGTAATGGTTATTCCCGAAAGTTTCCGCTTGAAACCAATTAAGAAGATTGGGTATGCCAGCGATTTAAGTCACGTAAGTCAAGATTTAGAACAAATAAAGCCCTTCAGCGAATTGATGCATTCGCGCATCGAAATGTTTCATGTAGAGCCGATGTTTCCGGCGAGCGAAGCCTATCTGAAATTCAAGGCCGACAAAGAAATTCCGGCATTGCGTGCAAAAAACGGATTTGCAAATTTGGAATACAAACTGGTGCGCACGCGTTTCGACAACGATTTTTTTGCGGGCATCGAGACCTACCGACGCAACCAAAAACCCGATATGTTGGCAGTGGTAACGCACAAACGCAATTGGTTGGGTAAGATTTTAAATCCGTCGCAGAGTAAGGGCTTGGCGTATCATACGAAGATTCCGGTGCTGGCAATTAAGTAGTCGAACCTGCAAAAGGATTTTTGAAAATACGTCTCCAATATTTACAGAAATTCTTTAATCCTAACCCAATTTATCCTTGTCTTCGACGACCTGCTGATAATTTTTAGCGCACATTTTTTAGCGGTAAAATTGAGTTAGCCTTCGGCGGATTGCGAAACACAATCTTTCTTTAAGAATACTGTTTGTGCGTTGAAGAATGTCCACTTCAACTTACAGTACCGATTTTTTTTTGCAAAGGTGCTGTTTTGCGATGTAGTTTATCACTCAGTCTCATTTGTTAATTCGAGGATTCTTTCAATTAAATTATCGCTCAACCAAACCCCTTTTTCTCTCAATTCAAAAATCAAAGGTTTCAGTTCAGTAATTAATGACTGATTTTTAGCCTTTATTAAAATTCCAATTATTCCAGTCACTTTTAATCCAGCGTGCTTTGCGTGATATCTTCCCAAAGCTTCGTCTAACAATATTAGATCTGCTTCACTTTCAGTTGCCAAAATAATTGCCTCCGCTTCCCTTTGTCTAAATCAAGGAAGTAAGCAATTGATTTTCTATCTTGAATTTGTTCAATTTTAATCCACTCAAATTCTAATAAATTCACGTAATAGTTCTTATGCTTTCCGGCCTCGATTTCATTGAAGACTTCTTGCGGAATGTAAATTTCTTCATACAGGTCTTTTAAAATTTCCAGTTTCCCAATTTTCAATAACGAAATAATTGGGGTCGTGTTTGATACAACTTTAGGC
>JBKCFX010000281.1:0-2391 GCA_046303595.1 Bacteroidia bacterium | reverse complement strand
ATAAAAATTCTCCATCCAGCTAATCGGGCTTGGCGTGGAGCCCCGAATGCTGATAACGGGTGGCAAACCTTCAGCTTCCCATAAATCCCAGCGATTTTCTAACCCGCAAGAAGCCGAACGATAAGTCATCGTATACGCGTGTGGCGCAGGTGTTAGCATTTTTACGAATGGGGTGTCGAGCTGTCGGGCCGACATTCGGAAAAGATTTAAAAACTCGTCGCGGTTAAATCCGGGTTTTAATTCGCTAATTTGTCCGTTAAGAAAGTGTGGAAAAAATAGAAAAATTGCTACGAAAAACCTGTTAATCAGAATCAATTTCAACTTGAAAATTGGATGCAGTAGTTTTTCAACAACCTTGTTCATACTTCGCTGCAAGTTATTGCTTTTCGAAGAAATCAATGGCTAATTTTGCACACTATGGCGGAAGATTTTCCAGAAGATGAGTTGCAGGATGCAGAAGGTGCATCAAATGAGTCCGATAGTTCCAATGGCGAAGAACAGGTTACCATCCTCTCGGGGATGTACGAAAACTGGTTTCTCGACTATGCTTCGTACGTAATTCTCGAGCGCGCCGTTCCGTATGTCGAAGATGGGCTCAAGCCTGTTCAGCGTCGTATTCTGCATTCGATGAAAGAGCTCGACGACGGGCGCTACAATAAAGTGGCGAATGTCATCGGGCATACCATGAAATATCATCCGCATGGCGACGCCTCTATTGGCGACGCGCTCGTGCAGTTGGGTCAGAAAGATTTACTTATCGATTGCCAAGGAAACTGGGGGAATATTCTAACCGGCGACTCTGCAGCAGCTCCGCGTTACATTGAAGCACGCCTAAGTAAAATTGGAAATGAGATTCTCTTCAATCCCAAAACTACGCGCTGGCAACTCAGTTACGATGGTCGTAACGATGAACCGATAACACTTCCGGTGAAGTTTCCCTTGCTTTTGGCACAGGGTGTTGAAGGCATTGCCGTGGGACTTTCGTGTAAAATTCTACCGCACAACTTTGTAGAGCTGCTCGATGCTTCCATTGCCGTGTTAAAAAACAAGCCATTCGAGATTTATCCAGATTTTATTACGGGCGGTCTGGCCGATTTCTCGAAATACAACGATGGCCAACGTGGTGGTAAGGTACGCGTTCGCGCTAAAATTGCGCAGCTCGATAAACACACATTGGTGATTACGGAGATTCCTTTCAGCACTACCACCGGAAGTCTTATCGAATCTATTCTTTCGGCCAACGAGAAGGAGAAAATCAAAATCAAGAAGATTGAAGACAATACCAGCGAGAATGTCGAAATTCTCGTGCACCTTCCGCCCGGAATCTCGCCCGATAAAACCATCGATGCGCTGTATGCCGTAACCGATTGCGAGATTACCATTTCGCCCAATGCCTGCATCATCGAAGAAGACAAACCACGGTTTACCGGCGTTTCGGATATCCTGCGTCTTTCGGTCGAAAATACCAGAGATTTACTTCGAAAGGAGCTAGAAATTGAAAAGTCGGAGCTCGAAGAAAGTTGGCATTTCAGTTCGCTCGAAAAAATATTCATCGAAGAACGTATTTATCGCGACATCGAAGAGGCCGAAACCTGGGAAGAGGTAATAAGTCGAATAGCCAAAGGGCTGGCACCGTTTCGCAGCCGCTTGAAACGCGATATCACGCAAGAAGATATCGTGCGGCTTACCGAGATCAAAATCAAACGCATTTCCCGTTTCGATGCCTTTAAAGCCGATGAGCAAATTCGTGGACTGGAGGATAAAATTGCCGAATGCGAGAAGAATCTTCACGAATTAACCGATTACGCGATTGCTTGGTATCAGAACCTGAAGAAGAAATATTCGGCGGGACGCGAGCGTAAAACCGAAATCCGGCAGTTCGATACCATCGAATTATCAAAAGTTGTAATCAACAACGAAAAGCTATATGTGAATCGGGAAGAGGGTTTTGCAGGGTTCGGGATTAAGAAGGATGAATATGTGTGCGAATGTTCCGATATCGACGATATTATTGTGATTCGTGCCGATGGAAAAATGCTGGTAACAAAAATTTCTGACAAAGCCTTTGTCGGTAAGGAGATCCTGCACATCAGTGTTTTCCGCAAGAACGACGACCGCACAACATATAATGTAATCTATCAGGACGGAAAAACCGGGCCGTATTATGTGAAGCGTTTCTCGGCCGGAGGTGTTATTCGCGATAAAGAATACGATTTAACGAAAGAAACCAAAGGCTCGCGCATTGTGTATCTCAGCGCCAATCCAAATGGAGAGTGCGAAACCCTGCATGTATTTTTGAAGCCACGTCCAAAGCTTAAAAAGACGTCATTTGAATTTGATTTTAGCACACTTTCTATAAAAGGTCGGGGCGCTGGAGGAATCACGCTAACA
>JBKCFX010000280.1:0-1369 GCA_046303595.1 Bacteroidia bacterium | reverse complement strand
TAGAATGCCTAAACGAATTCGGCATTAAAAAATTCATCAATTTATCGTCGGTTGCGGTATATGGCGATTTGGGAAATCCCGGCCCAACAAACGAAGCGATGCAGCCCGTTCCAACCAATGCATATGGCAAATCGAAACTTGAAGCCGAACAGATTTTTCGGAAATGGGCAGAGGGAAGTCCTTCCAATCGTCTTATTCAAATTCGTTCAACGGTTGTTTTTGGTCCACATAATCTGGCGAATGTTCTCAATCTAATCAAGGCAATCGATCAGGGACTTTATTTTCATTCGGGCAAAGGAACCAACATCAAGTCACTGGCCTATGTTGAGAATTTATGCGATGCTGCCTTGTTTGCATTAAACCACGAAGAATCGGGCGAACTGCTTTTCAATTATGTCGATTATCCCCAAACCGGAAGTCGTGCCATTGCCTCAATGCAAGCCGAAATGTTGGGTAAGAAAATCAGAATTGCCTTGCCCGAATGGTTTGCGGTTTTACTTGCTCTTCCGTTTGATGCCTTCATTGCGCTAACAGGCCGCAATCTCAAGATTTCTTCAAAGCGCATCCGAAAACTCAATACGCAAACCTGCCACGGCGCCGATTTGATTCGATCGCTGGGTTTTGTTCCGAAGCACGACATGAAAGACGGGATGCGTCGCATGATCGACTGGTATCGCAGCGAATATAAAAAAACGTAAATTCGCAGCATTGCAATTTGGCGTGCTATCGTTTATTCTCTCATTTGTACTTTGTTTGGGCTTAACGCCGGCGGTAATTCGTTTCGCAAGCAGAAGGAAATGGTTCGACCAGCCCGACTGGCGTAAAATTCACAGCGACGAAATTCCGCGTTTGGGCGGAGTGGCCATTATGGGCGCATTACTCATAACTGTTTTGCTGCTCGCCGGAGCCGAAACATTATTGGCTTCGCGCTATTTTCTTGCCGGTTTGCTTATGCTGTTTTTCATTGGCTTATGGGACGACCTGCAGCCTATGCGTCCTGTGCTAAAGCTTATTGGCGAGTTTATTCCTGTAGTTCTACTAAGCTATTCAGCCCGAATTCCGGTCTGCTCGGTCTTTCCGGCATTGCAGGGTATGGAAATACTCGAATGGCCGTTAACGATGATACTTGTTTTTTGGTCGGTGAATGCATTTAATCTGATTGATGGCATTAACGGGTTGGCAGGAACAATTGGTCTGCTCTCGTTATTAGGTATGAGCCTTTGGGGCGGAGAGCAGGTGGTTAATCTCGCGCTTCCCATGGCAGGCGCAATTCTGGCTTTTCTGTATTTCAACTTTAGCAATCCACGCATCTTCATGGGCGATTGTGGCTCGCTTCCGATTGGCTATATGGTCGCATTCGGCCTCACAC
>JBKCFX010000279.1:0-1379 GCA_046303595.1 Bacteroidia bacterium | reverse complement strand
ACCTTATTTTTTCACGATCACGAGGTGAGTCCTGTTATTTATGGATTAATTGCACTTGCCTTGTTTATAGGTACCGTGGCCGGTTGGATGACTGCCCGCAAGGTAGCGATGACAAAAATGCCCGAACTGGTATCGCTTTTCAACGGAATGGGCGGTGCCTGCGCTGCGTTGATTTCGTTAATTGAATATCCAAACATGAAGCATTCAACCGGTGCCTTGATAGCAGTATTGGCCGGTTTGGTGATCGGTTCTGTTTCGTTTTCGGGAAGCATCATTGCTTTCGCGAAGCTAAATGGCACCATGAACAAAGCCATCCGCTTACCGAAATACAATGTGTTGAACACTATCATGATGATCGCCCTTTTTGTACTGGCTTTTTTAATGTGCTACGACTGGGCCTTCAACAATTCCATCAACATGTATATTCTGTTGGCCATGGCGCTGGTTTATGGCGTAATGTTCGTCATTCCGATTGGCGGAGCCGATATGCCGGTAGTAATTTCATTGCTAAATTCATTCACAGGATTGGCGGCGGCTTGCGGAGGATTTTTATACGATAACAAAGCCATGCTCACGGGTGGAATTCTGGTTGGTTCGGCAGGTACGCTTCTTACCATTGTGATGTGCAAAGCCATGAATCGTCCGCTGAGTAACGTTATATTCGGTGCATTTGGAGGTGGATCTGACGCCGCTGCTTCGGGCGCTGCAAGTGGGGGGTCTGTGAAGGATATCAGCATCTCTGATTTGGCGGTTCTGATGAATTATTCGCGCAAGGTGGTTATCGTGCCCGGATACGGCTTGGCGGTTGCGCAGGCGCAGCATGTAATTCACGAAATCGAACTTTTGCTCGAAAGCCGTGGCGTGGAAGTGAAATACGCTATTCATCCCGTTGCCGGACGAATGCCCGGACACATGAATGTGCTGCTCGCCGAGTCATCGGTCGAGTACGACAAGCTTGTTGAGATGGAGGAAATCAATCCCGAGTTCCCAACCACCGATGTTGTGCTCATCGTTGGGGCAAACGATGTGGTAAATCCTGCTGCCAAGACCGATCCTTCGAGTCCGATTTACGGCATGCCAATTTTAGAAGTAAACCAGGCTGCACATGTTGTGGTAAATAAGCGTTCGATGAATGCAGGATATGCAGGTATTGATAATCCGTTATTCTACGACCCGAAAACGAGCATGCTGTTCGGCGATGCGAAGACTGCCTTAACCGGTTTGGCCAATGAGTTGAAGAATCTTTAAAGAAAAATTATCACAAAGGCCTTTTCTATTTTATTTGAATTTCGGTTCTCTTGTTTCAATAAACAAATTTGAAAAATTACCTCTGTAAATACAGATGATTTTGTTATTCAATCTACCATGCGTATTCTGCC
>JBKCFX010000278.1:0-2340 GCA_046303595.1 Bacteroidia bacterium | reverse complement strand
CTCGTAGCCCTTATGTTGCGCTGGTGCCTCCTGCACATAGGTCGAGGTTTGAAAAATCGGAGTCATAATGGCCCCTGTGCCCGGATCGGGCGCCTGGCCGGCGTGAATTAATCGGGTTGCTGCTTTCATTTCGTTTCAGATTGTGCAAAGAAAAGAAAACACTACGTTCGGTGTAGTGCGCGCCCAACAAATTTGAAAACCTTGCTGCGATTTAAACCTGTTTTACTTGATGCAGAACCGGATGCAATGTGATTCGTCTGTTCCCTGAAGCATCAGAAAATAGAGCCCCGATGCCAACCTGTCGGTATGTACAAACCATGATTTACCGTGTTTAGCTTCAGTGGCTGGTTCCGATTGTACAATTTTTCCAAATACATCGTAAATAGTTAGTATTGCCTTTCCTTCAAGTGCTTTTCCGGCTTTTACTATGTTGAGGATATTCGTTGCAGGATTGGGAAATACCGAAAGGCTTCCATTAATATTTTCAAAACCTTCGATATATAAAGGCGGGATACTATCGAGATTTGGAGCACCGGGTGTGCTTACAAACAATTTTCTTAAATCGCTACCACCATCAGGTATGCGTCCAAAACTTTCGCCCGAATTCATTGGAGGAAACGAAACCTGATCGATGATGGTTTCGGCATCGGGCGCATACAAAGCAACCAAGCCGCCAGTTGTTTGATTTAAGGTAAAATTCAAATGCAATGGACCCTGAGTCGTGTTTTGATCTGCCCAATACAATTTGAATCCCTGCGGCTGTATCGTTGTTTGGGCGCTTACTGCTGGAATCGAGAACAATGTTGGGTTGTTTAGGTTGTTCGTGAACTTGTATCCCGACATTACAACAGTTCCAGTATCTGCGTTGTATACTTCAATCCAATCGTCGAGTTGTCCATTTTCATCCGGGAAATTGGCATTGATTGAACAAATCTCGTTTATAAACAATTCCGGATAATACACTGTGGGTGTATTATCGTTATCGCGTATCACGATTACAATCGTTGAATTGGTTCCGATTTGTAGCCCGGTTGAAACCGTTGTAATTGTAAATCGAACAATTTCATCGGCCTCTAATTGAAAGTCGTTATACGTTGAAATATTGAATGAGAGGTTGCCGTTGTTGGCCGTTGTTTGAAGCAATAATTGCCCGCTGAAGTCGTTTGGCGTAGTGAAATAATCGGTTTGAATTCCGCTTCCGTTGAATGCGGTAAGAATAACGCTATAAACTTGAGATGAGAGGGGACTAATCGACATTGGTACAACCAAAGCAGGGCCTCCTTCATCGATATACAGGGTGTCGTTCGTGAAATTAATTTGTGAAAAATTTTCCTCGGTGCTTACAATACTCACTGCAGTAGCATCATTCTGCCCAATTGCGAGTCCGCCACTTACAGCAGCTATTGTGAATGTTATATTTTCAAGATCTTCGGCTACACCATCGATCAAAGCTTGAACACTAAAACTCACATTAAGTGTGTTAGCAGGTATGTTTAGGCTAATGGTACCATTAAGAATTTCGGGCGATGTAGCATAATCCGCAGGCGTGATGCCCGGGAAATTCAGCACTTGGAGTGTAACGGTTTGAGGAGCGAATTGCGGGGCGCTTAGATTTAGCGTAATTACAGCCTGAGACCCACCTTCGGTAATTTGAGAATTTGATTGTGAAAATTCGATTGTTGAAGCGAAAGGTTGTGTGCTTCCTTGGGACCAGTCGGGCCAGTTTTCATAAATCGCCTGTTCAGCATTATCGAGATACCAGTAATTTGCATTGTTGATGATGCTTAAATTTTCGAGACCGGTAACAACCAAAGGCGTGATTGAAAGGTAACCGTTATCGACATTAAACGATTGTGAACTGGTAAACGATACTGCCGTTAAGCCATTTTCGAGCGGCTCTGGCAGGCATGTGCGGAACTGAAAAAAGGGTAGCGAATCGCACAGGCTTTGCCAATTCGAATTGCTTATACCGGCAATAAAGGATGGGGCTGTTTCGGTACCCGTGTACGCTAAAATTTGATCGCCTTGTCCGCCCATGATATAGAGTCTTCCGAAGGTGCTACCGGCGCCAATAACCTGCATATTTGGGCTTCCGTTGTCGCGCAACGTTACGATAGTACCAATGGGTAGCGAAGTATCAGGGCTTGTCCATACTGCAGTTTGTTCTGATGTTACAAGGTGATCAAAACCCCATTTATTGTCTGTGAATGAAATGGATGTGTTGGGTTCGATAGGTACCAAATTAACAAATGCAAACGTGATGGGTTGGTCGCTTTGGAATCCTATAAATGCGATAGATCCAGGTATTAAGGATTGGGCAAACGTACCCTTGTAGAAAGT
>JBKCFX010000277.1:0-4481 GCA_046303595.1 Bacteroidia bacterium | reverse complement strand
TTAGCAGATTTCAGGCAAAGTGGAATACCGCCTCCCGGATGCACACTGCCTCCGCAAAACCACAGATTTTTAATCGAACTACTGAAATTTGCATGGCGCAAAAATGCAGCAAACATTGAATTTGAGCTGGCGCCGTATAACGATCCCTGGTGCGAAAAGGTACGCGTAGCAATGCGTCGCGGATCAAGATAGTCTTCGGTTTCAATCAAGGGCTCTATGGCTTCGCCTAAGTTCCGTTCCAGTTTTTGTAAAATCGATTTTCGGATTTTGGTTCGCAATTTTTCCCAGTCCTGTCCGGTATCGCCTGGTACATTTACCATTACAAACCAATTTGCGCAGCCTTCGGGTGCATCCTGTTTTTCGTGTATTGAAGTAATATGCACATACACCGTCGGGTCTTCGCTCACTGTTTTTCCTTCGAACAAAAGTCGAAATTCTTCACGGTAATCGGAGCTGAAAAAGATATTGTGCACATCGAGCGCATCGAAGTGTTTGCCGATGCCCCAGTAAAATATAAGGGCCGAGCTCGAACGTTCTTGATGTAAAATGCGCTCGGGTGCTTTATAATCGCACAATAAACTACGGTATGCCGTAAATACATCAGAGTTACATACCACAAGATCTGCGGGATAAAACGTAGTGCCGGATTCAATTCCGGAAACGCAGTTTTGCGCTATCCGAATTTTTTTTACCTCGGTCGAATAGTAGAATTGAATGCCGTGGCGCACTGCCAATTCTGTTAATGATTTAGAAATCGACCGCATGCCCCCCTCGGGTAGCCATGCGCCGGTATGGAATTCGAGATGCGGTATGCTTTGCAATACAGCCGGCGCGCGGTATGGATCGGAACCGTTGTACGTTGCGTAGCGGTTAAAAAGTTGAACCAGCTTTTCGTTCTTTAATTGTTTCGTGTTGGCATTGTTCAGCTTCCCAAATATGCCCAGTACTGGCATGCGTAAAACCCCTTTAAGTGTCTTAACATTTAGGTAATTTTTCAACTTGTGTAAGGATTGATCAAGGAAAACTGGTGCCGTAGTTTCGTAGATAAATCTACTTTTTTTCAAATACCTGTGGATGCTTTTTTCATCACCGCCACAAACGCGTGCCGCTTCATGTGCAAATTTTTCTGTGTTTCCGGATGCATTTAAACGACTTCCATCATCCCAAAAGTAATTGCAAACGGTATCGAGTTGTTTGTAATTAAAGTGCTCGCGCGGATTTTCGCCGAACAAGTAAAATAATTCATCGACCTGTTCAGGCAATGTGAAGAGCGATGGGCCCGCATCGAAGCGATATGCGTTAAGACGAATTTCAGATAATTTTCCACCCGTGTACGCGTTTTTTTCGAAAACAGAAACATCGTAACCTTTGGCCCGCAAGCGCAAAGCAGAAGCTATGCCCGCAATGCCCGATCCAATTACAATCGCCTGTTTCATGCTTCAAATAACCGAAATCTTTGCCGATTGTTTGCTGTCGTAAAAGTTTAATTGCCCTGTAAACAAGCCGCTGAATTGTGAATAATTTATTGATTAAATCTGAAGAATTTCTGAATAAAGCCATTAACTTGCTTAACCCATCAAACTAACTATGCAGGCATTGAAAGCAAATAAATCAACATGGCTTTTTGCAGAAACACCTCCATTACCGGTGGTTCAGGCATTGGCAGAAACGCTTGGAATTGATAGTAAAATGGCGACACTTCTTGTTCAGCGTGGTGTGTCTACGTTTGATGAAGCGAAAGCCTTCTTTCGTCCCGAGTTGACAGATCTGCACAATCCATTTCTGATGAAGGATATGGAAAAGGCCGTAGAACGTATTCAGCGGGCATTGGATTCGTCGGAGCGCATTATGATTTATGGCGACTATGACGTGGATGGAACCACTGCCGTTGCCTTGGTTTTTGCCTACCTGAAACCTATTTTTGGCGAACACCGCATTTGTTACTACATCCCCGACCGTTACAGCGAAGGATACGGCATTTCGTTCAAAGGAATTGATGTTGCCGAAGAGGCCGGTTGCAGTTTGATTATTGCGCTCGACTGTGGAATTCGTTCGGTAGATAAAGTGAACTACGCCTGCGAAAAAAACATCGATTTCATCATTTGCGATCATCACCTGCCCGGTGCACTTTTGCCAGATGCGTTTGCGGTGCTGGATCCCAAGCAGAGCGATTGCAGTTACCCGTATAAGGAACTTTCGGGATGCGGCATTGGTTTTAAACTCATGCAGGCTCTGCACCTACGAAATCCTGCCTTGGCCGATCCTAGCGATTTACTCGACCTCGTAGCGACTTCCATTGCTGCCGATATTGTTCCAATTACTGGCGAAAATCGCATACTTGCCTTTCACGGCATGCAGAAGATAAACCACAGCCCGCGACCCGGTCTAAAGGCCTTATTGGTTTCTTCCAAAGATTTAAGCGGCGATTCGGGTCAACGCGCAACGCAAAAAGAGCTTACCATCACCGATCTTGTCTTCACCGCTGCGCCACGTATCAATGCGGCCGGACGAATTGATCATGGAAAGAAAGCGGTTGGACTTCTGCTTTCCGAAAATCTGCAGGATGCAAGCGAAGCGGTGTTTTATATTCATCAGAATAATGCCACCCGCCGCACACTCGATCAGCAGATTACGGCCGAGGCCCTTACCATTCTCGAAAACAATCCCAACACGCACGCAAATATTCTCTACCAACCGCATTGGCACAAAGGAGTAGTTGGAATCGTTGCCTCGCGGGTAATGGAAACGTTTTACCGTCCAACCTTGGTGCTCACCGAATCGAATGGAAAGATAACCGGAAGTGCCCGTTCGGTGCGCGATTTCGATATTCACGAGGCCATTGCTGCCTGTGGCGATTTGCTCGAACAATTTGGCGGACATAAATATGCGGCAGGACTTACAATGAAGCCCGAGCATTTTGAGGAATTCAGCATTCGCTTCGAACAAGTTGTAGCATCAACCATTAAACCCGAGCAGAAAATTCCGGTGGTAGAAATTGATCTTGAAATTGAACCAGTTGAAATAACGCCTAAATTTTATCGCGTTATGAAACAATTCGCGCCATTTGGTCCGGGCAATATGACGCCTGTATTCCTTTCGCGCGGGTTATATGATGATGGTTCCGCGCGTATCGTGGGCACTAATCATCTTAAGTTACGTCTCGGTAAAGCCGGGCAGCCATATTTCGACGCCATTGCATTTAACATGGGTGAATTGCTTCCATCTTTCTCCATGGGTCTTTCGGCTGATGTATGTTATGCCATCGAGGAGAATTATTGGAACGGTAAGACCACACTGCAATGGGTGGTTAAGGATATTCGGTTTTAAGTTTCCCTAAATTTTAAGATTGCCCTTTGAGGGTTCTAAAGCTGTGGATTTAGGGGAGTGCTGCTTTTATATTATTCTGATTCGTCCTAAAAAAGTTTAAAATTTATAGGTTAACCCTAAAGTTGATTTACAGTTTAGCATTTATCCTTTTTTACGTTCCGAAAAGGCGCTTCACATTTAAAGCACACTTTTTCCAACCGAATAATGAACATGCGTGTTGGTAAGATTTAATTTCGCTCAAGTGTTTGTTTTATTGCATTGGAATGCTTGTTAATCAGAGCATTAGTTATAAAGGCCGTAAATTATTCGCAACAAAGCTCTGGTTCGCTGGTTTTTAAAACACTGTAAGTCAGGACGTTTCGGGTAAGCGTTTTTAAACGTTTATATACGACTAGTAAGGCGCATGACTCGTAACTTTGCCGTATGGGGAGGAGGAGTGGCGGCCCCCAGCGAAAGCGAACACAAGATCCACATTATCAATTTATAATAGATTTCTTGTTGTGCCGCCACGAGCGGGCTTTCCGGTTCAAGTCCTCCTGCCTCTTGCTCCGCTGCGCGGCAGTCCGGGCTTTTCCCTGCAATCCCTGGCGGTTTCGCGTTTAGCCTGTTTCATCCAATTGCTATCTTTTTAATCCATGACCTTCTTAATAAATATAGCGTGGATTTTTGAGTTTTAATCCTTTGTTTATACATGATTAAGTTCTGGACTTTTTCCGGTTAAATAATGAACTCCCGAATCAATTGCCCCAGGAATTCATTCCGGGGTTAAAAAATCATTTTAAATTTAACTTGCTCGTATTGCGAAATCATATACCATAAAATGCCGATTTTTTTATATCAGATTTCAAATTCGAGCTAAAGAGTTAAAACAGCCTATCACAAAATTTTTAAAGTTTGATGTAACCTTCGAAGGTTACAAAAAAATACGTGTGCCGAAAATCAACAATCCATCCCTCCCATAATTATTTATGTTGGTTTAAAGTAAACTAAATCAAATAGATATGTAATTGAACTCCAAAATTTAACGTAAAGCACAGCATTTTTCTTACACATCTCAAATGCGTTGATTTCCTTGATTTTACACGTTTAGCAGCAAATGTAGGTTTGACGAGCAGAAAAAATGTTCATCATGAAAACACACCTACACCCCATCG
>JBKCFX010000276.1:0-2785 GCA_046303595.1 Bacteroidia bacterium | reverse complement strand
TTGCTGTTCTTTCAAAGCTTCTATGGCCACTGTGGCCTTAAACTTTGATGAAAATTTACGTCTGCTTTTTTTCATGTTTACAAAGATTTAAGTGTTTGTCTTCAAACTTAATCATTGGTCTGAAATTATGGGAGTATTACACTCTGTAAATAAACCGAAATGGTAGCCCAATCCCGATAAACTATTATTTTCCTCTAAAGAAGTCAATAAATTATAATTCCCGCCTAACTTTGCACCGTATTGAAACTGCGCATTTATAAACGTTGCTGAACATGCCAAATAAAGAAGAAGCCAAAATTTACTTAAGTTCATAAAAGCAAATTTAGCTTATCAATTTAATTAGACCATCATCCTTTCAAAATTAACTATACCAATACGCTCGCTAAACAGACGATAAGATTATGGCATATTTTGCATTGAAACAAATGTTCAAGAATATAATCAGAAACAATTTTTTTTATTGGGTACTTGCTACACTAACTTTTTTATTGGTCATATTTTTAATCAGAATTCTAAATGGTAAAATTGACTCATTCTTATTATTTCAAACAAAGTCTATCCCATTAAAATTCTGGCAAATTGCCACCTACCTCGGAGACGGCATTTTCGCCGCTGCTCTCGTTGCATTTCTCGTGATAAAAAAAAACAAGGCTCTCGCACTTAAAATTTTACTCGTTTGGCTTATCGGAGCAGGCATCGCGCAAGGATTAAAAAAAACGGTTTATGCTCATCGTTTACGTCCTGCAGAGTGGTTTAAGCAAAAGAATATCCCGCTCGCGATTCCCGATGGGCACAAACCTTATCGAACGCATAGCTTCCCGTCGGGGCATACAGCCACAGCATTTGGCATTTGGGGCATGATGGCCTACCACACCCGGCGAAAATGGACGGCGTTTGGACTGGCAGCACTTACCATTCTTGCCGCATGGTCGCGCATTGCCTTGTTTCAGCATTTTCCGGCCGATGTGGTAGCAGGTGGTTTAATTGGAACCTGTTCTATATTTGCAGCAATATGGTTATCGCGTAAGTTGGAAGCGAAATTCTCGCGCTTGCTCGCTAACCAATAAATACAATCTGTTTGAGCACGGCACATTACAGACTATTGTTGTTGTTGGGCGGCGCACTGCTCTTCATTCCTTTCTTAGGTTACGCCCCACTTTTCGACTGGGACGAAGCCAATTTTGCCGAGTCGGCTCGCGAGATGCTGGTAAGTGGCGATTACACCCGTGTTACCATTAACTTTCAGCCTTTTTGGGAGAAACCGCCCCTCTTTATCTGGATGCAGGCTTTGTGCATGCACGTGTTTGGTGTTGGCGAATTTGCTGCAAGGCTTCCGAACGCCATCTTTGGAATTATAACCCTGATCACCGTTTTTGAGATGGGGCGCAATCTGCGCAGCGACCGCTTTGGATTTCTTTGGGCCTTGGGTATGGCGGGGAGCTTCCTTCCCCATGTGTATTTCAAATCAGGCATTATAGATCCGGTGTTTAATTTCTTCATCTTTTGTTCAATTTCAGCGATAGCGGAAACTATCCGCAAGGATAAACACGAAAAATCGCTGAAAAGTCCAATACTCGCTGGTATTTTTATGGGCTTGGCCGTACTCACCAAAGGTCCGGTTGGTATACTAATTCCCCTACTCTGTTTGCTGTTCTTCTGGATTTTCAATCGATTCAAACCGTTAACCGGTATAAAACAATTGAGTGTTGCAGCAGTCTCGGCCTTTCTGATCAGCGCCATCTGGTTCGTTCCCGAAACACTCAAAAATGGATTTTGGTTTCTTGAAGAATTTATCGTGTACCAGAGTCGTTTATTTTCGACACCGGACGCCGGCCATGCACAGCCATTCTTTTATCATTTTGTAGTTATTCTTTTGGGGTGTTTTCCGGCCTCAGCACTTGCTACTCGAGTTCTTTTTCGCTTTCCGCAAGCGCGACTCAACAATCCCGATTTCATTTTATGGATGCGGGTGTTGTTTTGGGTTGTGCTGGTTCTTTTCACCATCGTTACCACCAAAATCGTTCATTACTCCTCGCTTTGCTACTTGCCGCTAACTGCGATGGCTGCTATATCGCTCGAAGAATTCTTGCGCGGTCGCCAAAACTGGTCGGTTTCACAGGTTGTATTGTTTGTCGTCAATGGAAGTATTTTAGGCATCGCGATGCTTGCCTTACCTATCGTTGCTACCAATCCAGAGTGGATAAAGCCTCTTGTAAACGATAAATTTGCACAACTGGCATTACAGGCCGATGTAAACTGGACCTGGCTCGATTTTATTCCCGGAATACTTTGGTTAACCGGATTGATTATAGCTGCAGGCTTCCTCCTCAACCAAAACCGCAATGCAGCAATTGCATGGATTTTTGTACCGATACTTATTGCAACTTCCTTGTTTTTAATTCGCTTCCCGAAACGCATCGCTGCCTATTCGCAAGGAGCGGCAATTGAGTTCTACTCGTTTTTCAAAAATAAAGATGTATACCTCGAAACCTTTTATTTTAAGAGCTATGCGGTGTATTTCTATGCGAAACGAAAACCGCTGAATGCGCTCGAGATGGCGAACAGGTTGAACAAAGATGGCGAATATCATGTAGATGTATTGCGGCAATGGTATCTTGGTGGCAACATAGACAAGCCCTTTTATTTCGTGATTAAGATCGATCGCAAGGAAGAATTCATGCGCATTCCCGGTGTGAAAAAACTTTACGAAAAAAACGGATTTGTCTTTATGATGCGTCCGGTCCCAAAATCTTAACTCGATTGCCAGAGCCCTTGCCGCCTTTTC
>JBKCFX010000275.1:0-1426 GCA_046303595.1 Bacteroidia bacterium | reverse complement strand
TAAATAAGATTGGCTTTTTAAGCAAGCCGCCTTGTTGGGAAGCCGATTCGATAACATCGCGAACTTCTTTTACTCCCGAAGCAATCGCCGATAAACTATAAAACGGAGCATCTGTTTGCTTCGCAATTAAATTGGCGAGCGATGTTTTACCAACTCCCGGAGGTCCCCAAAAAAGCATCGATGGAATCTGAAGGTTTTGCTCTAAAATTCTACGCAACACTCCGTTTGTTCCAAGCAAATGCTGTTGACCCACATAGGTTTCGATGCTTTGCGGACGCATTCGTTCGGCGAGGGGTTCGTTTGGTATCATCGTAAAAGATTTACGCCTTCCGGTTTACGGTGTTTCCAGCGCTTATGTGTCCACAGCCAGTATGCAGGTTCCTCTTGAATAATATTTTCCAGAATACCGGAATGCTTGCTACTTATCTGTCCCTCTTCTGTGCCACGCGAATCGATACAAACTTCTTCATATTTCAGTATGTAATAGCCTCGTTTCACTTTACTGATTCTTCCAAAAACAACTCCGAGGTTGTATTGCCTTGCGTAGCGGTCGGTTCCGGTTGCCACGGCTGTGTGCTGGTGCAGGAATTCAATCCAATGGGCTCTGTCGGGTTTCGCCGGACTTTGATCAACAATAAATCCCCAAATGCAGGTTTTATTCTTGAGTTCTTCCATTTTATCGGCTAATTCTTTTACCGAAACCAACCGCACCCCGAAACGGCTTCGGCTTCGCACCATCGATGCATTGAATACCTTGTTTTTCAGAGGCAGGTATAAACCATAGGCCGGGTAGTTTACCTGTAACGCAAGCGACATTGCTGCCCATTCCCAGTTGCCGTAGTGCCCGGTTACCGCTATCAGTGATTTTCCGGCACGTAGGTGTTTGTCGAGGATTTCGGCATTTTCAATTTTCATTCGCCTGAGTAGTTCATTTTTTGAAATGCTGAACGATTTAATTGTTTCAACTAAAACATCACCCAAATGGCGGTAAAATTGTTTTTCAATTATCAGTAGTTTTTCTTCAGATAGCTCGGGCAATGCGGCTCTAAGATTTTTTCGGGTAACGTGTACTCTGTATCTGAATAACGTGTATAAAAGCAAATAACTTAAGTCAGAAATTCTGTACAAAAACCACAGTGGCAATAAAGAAAACAGGTAAATAATTCCGAGAATTAAATAATGCAGAATAAACATTGTTCAACGCCATTTATTTGCAATAAAATTTCATCAGGTCGTATGCGTCGAAAAATCCTTTCTCGGCCGATTTCTGAAGGTCTTTGCATGCTACGTCTCTGTCTCCGTTTAGATAATGCACCACGCCTAATTTATAGTAGTATTTTCCCTCATCCGGATTTTTGGCAATCGCGATGGTGAAATCGTTGATGGAACTAGGATAATCGCTGGTCATAAAAAAACAATTGCCTCT
>JBKCFX010000274.1:0-9976 GCA_046303595.1 Bacteroidia bacterium | reverse complement strand
CTGCGTAACCTGGGTGTAACAGCTGACCAAATTCTTTGGTTGAATGGCGATGAAATCGAAGCCCACAATTTGATGGCAAGTCTAAATTCGGGAAACGTGAAAATGCTATTTGGCAATAGGAATTTTTTGGTCGTCGATGTGGCGCAACGCATCGAAAATATCGGAATTAAGTTGAAGATCATAATCGACAATTTCCCCGACATTCAAGTAATCGCAACCGGCAGCTCATCGTTTGATCTCGCGAACCGAATCAGCGAACCACTTACCGGCCGAAAATGGGAGTATCAACTCTTTCCGATTTCGTTCGAAGAGATGGTGCTTCATCATGGACTCTATGCAGAACAACGACTGCTGAAACAGCGTCTTGTATACGGATATTATCCCGAAGTGGTTAGTCATCCGGGCGAAGAAGTAGAACGCCTTAAACTACTAACTTCGAGCTATCTGTATAAAGATATCTTGCAATGGGAGCGCATTCTAAAATCCGAAAAATTGGTTCGCTTACTTCAGGCACTTGCCCTTCAAATCGGATCGCAAGTTTCGTATTTCGAATTGGCTCAGATTTGCGGACTCGATTCGAAAACAGTCGAGAAATACGTTTCACTTCTTGAACAGGCTTTCGTTATATACCGGCTGGGTTCGTTTAGCCGAAATCTGCGAAACGAGTTAAAAAGCAGCAGAAAAATATATTTCGTCGATAACGGCGTTCGAAATGCGCTCATCAACAATTTCACTCCCATTGACTTACGCGCTGATACCGGCGCGCTATGGGAAAATTTTATACTCTCCGAACGCTATAAATACTGCATGTATCATGGTCTTCAACGAAATGCCTTTTTCTGGCGAACAATCGGACAGCAAGAAATTGATCTTATTGAAGAATACGACGGAAAACTGCATGCCTATGAGTTTAAATGGAATCCGGCGAAAACAATTAAACCAACACGCACATTCACCAATGCCTATCCCGATAGCTCATTTGAGGTAATTACCCCCGAAACGATGTACGCGTTTATTATGAAAATGCCTTAGTTTTAAACCTTGTTTAGCGCCTGCACCAAATCTTCAAGTAACATCTCCCGGTCTTCGATTCCCACATACATGCGCACAACATTCCAGGGCACGGGCGAATTGGTGTAGGAAATAGACTGCGCTTGGCCGCAAACCGGGAATGCCAGCGATTCGTAACCGCCCCAAGAACAAGCCAGCAGGAAATGCTTCAGATGATCACAAAAACGCTCCACTCCCGATGTGTCATCTGTTTTAATCGCTAAACTAAACATCCCGGCGCAGCGTGTCATTTGCCTGCGCGCGAGTTCTGCCTGCGGATGTCCTTCCAGAAAGGGCCAATACACACGTTCCACTGCCGGATGCCCCGCGAGAATTGGCACAATGTATTCGGCCGTGTCGGCAGATCGGTTGGCACGTAACTCCAAGGTACGCAATCCGCGCAATAATAGCCAGGCGTCGTTTGGTGAAATAGACGGCCCCAAGGTCATCCATTCGTTGGCAAACAGTTTCTGAATGTGTTCACCACGTCCACAGATAGCGCCGGCAACCACGTCCGAATGGCCGTTCAGAAATTTCGTGGCCGAATGCACCACCAAATCAATTCCCATGGCATGTGGCTGCTGAAAAAGCGGTGAGCTGTAGCTGTTGTCGATGATGCTGATGAGCCCATTCTTCTTCGCAAAATCGGCAACTGCCCGAATATCCTGCAATTCGAAGGTCATCGAATTGGGACTTTCGATAAACACCATGCGCGTGTTCGGCTTCAATGCATCCTCAAAGTGATCTATTACGGATCCGTCAATAAAGCTAGTTTCTACGCCAAAACGCCTAAGCAAACCGTTGAGGAGTTTATAGGTCCAGCTATAGGGCTTCTGCACACAAATTACATGATCGCCGGCCTGTAAAAAACCCATAACAGCAATTGAAACGGCAGCCGAACCTGAGCCGCAAACGAGCGCATCTTCGCATCCTTCGAGGGCTGCCAATTTTTGCCGCAACAACGCTACAGTCGGGTTGTAGCCACGGGTGTAAAAAGGTGTTCCGAATTCATCCTGAAGTGCCTTGCGCATCTCTGCCACAGAACGAAATGCAAAATTCGAACTCTGCACAATGGGCGGACTAACAGCGTTGAAGTATTCGGCTCGCTCTTCGCCAAGTTGACCAAGGATTTCGGAAGTAGACGGATTCATTTTTTAATCGATTTAGGGTAGAAAAAGCGACGGAAATTATGCACTTTCTTCTCGAAAACTTCATAACTAAACACCGCAATTAGAAGGGTTAAAAATAAGATTATCAAAGGATTCAGAAAGAAAACCTGAAATGGTCTTTCTGCAAGATTCCAGGCTTTTAACAAAGGAACGATACACGTTAGAACCACTCCATGGTAGCAGTATAAGCCCAAGGAAAGCTGCCCGAGGTATGTCATGTTTTTGAATTGACCAAAAGCAATAAGTGGCTTTTCGGCAAAACACTGTTCCATGATGAACACCACAAACAAGAGCGAAAAAACTAGCTTCTCGATAACAAGCATGAAACCATCGTTGAACCACGAGAAATAGTGTAGTAATAAGAGTAGAAGTGTTAAATAAATCAGCACATAAAATGCACGCGAGCGTTTCGCAAAGATGCCGCGAAAATTCGATGAGCGGTACGCTAAAACTGCTGCCAATGCTCCCATTCCGAAATTGCCTGCAACACTCAGCGTATTGAAAGCAAGATGATTGTTGTTTTTTAAATACAGGGCTCTGAAAATAACTGAGAGGATAATTAATCCGAAACAAATCCACACAATATAACGATGCAGAAACTTGAGCACGAAAGCCCAGAAAAGATAAAATTGTTCCTCTACGGCGATGGACCAAAAAAACACCAAGAGGAACAGAAATTTTTGTCCGTGCTCAATGATGTAGTAATTGGAATAAAACAATAAAAAGGTTCGCAATGGCGGCAAGGCATTCCAGTCGAAACGTTCCGAACAAACATCATGAATGAAATATACCCCCAATACCAACAAGAAATACAATGGCCATAGACGAATACCCCTACGAATCATAAAGAAGGTGGCATGAAATTGCCCGGTTTTATGTCGTTCGTCGAGCGCCAACCATGTGAGCAAGAATGCCGACAGCACAAAGAAATAATCGAGGCCGAGGAAGCCGGCTTTGATTGATACATTCGCAAAATGAAACGTAGCCGATTCCTTTACAGCCGTACTTGTCGTAAAAAAACAATGCGCCAGGAATACGTGTATAAACCCCAGAAAGCGCGTGGCATCGAGGTTTACGAAATAGCTATGCTTGTTTGCGGCAGGGCTCATCCAAACGTTTGCAGTGTAAATTCGGGGTTCGGCATACTTCCATCGCGAAAATAAGAAGCTATTTCAAGCGCTAACATCGGAGCCAATAGAACGCCTTTTGTTCCCAAGCCATTGAATGCGAAAACACGTTTTTCTCTAGCCGAATTGATGAAAAATGGTCTTCTGTTAGGGCTCGATGGCCTGATACCGGCTTCATGCCCAATAACGCGAAATGGAACCTTTATCAGGTTACAGAGCTGATCGTAAAGTTCGTCGTATTTTGTCTGGGTAGGTTCTGCATTTGGCGCATCCCATTCGTAGGTTGCTCCTATCCTAAAGCGAGCATTCCCGATGGGAACGCCATACACTTTACCATTGAAAACACGTTGCGGCAAATCGGGGGCTTCAATTATCAATACTTCGCCCTTCGCAGGCTTTAATATTTCTGCGGCAAAGTATGGATTGTGCTGAATAGCAACGCCTTCGCAAAATACAACAGCGTAGAATTGCATACCATTCCATGCTATAGCCTCTTGGCTAAAACGTAAATCGTTGTGCTCAAAAGTACGACTGTACAGTTGCTGCTTTAATGATAAAAATGATTTTACAGTATCGAGAAATTTCTGGGGGTGAATAAAACCAGCCTCGTGAATGTGAGCAGTTCCAAATGGTGCATGAAGGCCAGACATTATTCCGTTATCTCGCGAACTTTCGCCTAAAATTTTAGACCATGTATGATTTTCTCTTTTCGCCGACCACATCCTGCGCTCATCATCTGAACCGTGTACGCGCAATATCCCATCAACATTTAGGAACGATGCTTGGGTAATTTGCTCCGCATTTTGGTAGAACGCCTTAGCCCTTTCTACTGCTTCGAATGCACGCCAACCCTCGGTTAATCGTTTAAATACAACCGGGTTAAATAATCCTGCCGCTACCGATGATGAACGCGAAATCCCATGTTGCTCAACAGCCAGAAACGGTATTTCGTATTCTGTAAATGCCAGCGCAAGAACAGAACCTGCGATACCCTGCCCTACAACAAGAATTGGCAAATCCATGGCCTAAAGGTAAAGATGCTGCACCAAAAAGCATTCGCCTACTGCTTAAACTTCTCGGCATTACGCGCAAAAAGCAATGCTGAACGCTTATTCATTGGTTTTTCAATGCATACATAACACAAAGCAGAAACAGCCATTATTACAAACAAGAGCTGGGAAAAATAGAACCACCCTTCGACGTTTAACTGCATGCCAAGTGTACGATAAAATGTAGGCATAATGCCTATAACGATAGGATGTATGAGGTAGATAGAGAACGAACAATCGCCAAGAAACACGAAAACCTGTGGTACAGCATACGCCTTGATTTTATTTCTCCACAGCAGCGTAAAAATTAAAAAAGTACAATTGAAGAAGTGGTGCCAGTATGCATGAAAAAGCGGAATAATATCCAGATAGCTTAATGCGAAATTGGTGCAACTTAAAAAGACCAACACGTTAACTAACCGTGCATTTGAAGGCACATTTTGTAGGTGATAGAATTTCCCGAGTGCAATACCCGAAATAAAAAAGATAAGGATCGGATTGGTCATCAAACTACAATAGGGAAACGGGTATGTGTACCACTGGCGTAGCGACTGCATTACATAACCATTGGTAATCAAGGGCACAATAAAAACAGAGGCCAGTAGAATAGAAATGAGTAACACCCAGCGCCAACGTCCGGTAAATGCACAAACGGCAATAAGCAGGTAGAAGTAAATTTCGTAATTCAGCGACCAACCAACGGCAAGCGCCGGAAAGCCATACGCAGGTCCGGTTAATGAGCCATAGGTTGGATAAAAAAACAAGCTGGGCAAAAGCCATGCGGGATGCTCGAAAACATACAGATTTAATTTCGAATACACCGCTAAATAAAGCAATGTACAAGCGAAGTAAAGCGGAACAATTCGCAACAAACGTTTGGCAATGAAGGCCACAATTGGGCGCCAGTTCGGCATCAACTTTTGCGTTGTGGTGAACATGATAAATCCGCTGATGATGAAAAAAAACGGAACGCCTACAGCACCATTACCGAAGAGTACGTTCGGCAATTCGCCTGTTTTGATAGCGCCCTTCATGTGCAAAAAACACACAAGCAGGGCCGCAAAACCGCGCAATGCCTGAATAATTTGAATTTGGGGCTTTGGAGGCAACCGAATTAAGTAGATGAACGCGCAACAAGGTAATACAAATAGGGAAAACAGAGCAGATCTTCAAGCTTAGAAGAATGGTTAATGAAAAAAGCAAAAGAAAATTATTTTGATTTTCGAAAATACTGCTTATTCCAGTTATCACTGCTAAAATCGGTACGTGTTACCAAACCATAAATAAGAGATGCGGTCGAAAAAAATCCTGCACTCAATACAAAGAGCGGCACTTTATACAAGAAACTATGAAACATAGTTATTCCATTTGCCAGACCCGAAATTCCGGCAATGAAACACACCAAAAATCCAAACGTAAAACTGCTTACCATCAAGCTTTGCATATCGCGAAAAGGATAGCGCAATACTTCCTGGTACCAAGGTCTTGGGTCGCCCCACTGACAAAGCATGGCATACTTCCCATCGGGAAATTCGGCAAACAATAAAGGACTACGGTATTGCTGTTTTTTAAGGTAAAACTCGATCGGCGCCAGTATGTAAAAACTCAATTTGCGGGGAAATTCTTTGTGCTCAAAACGCTTCATGCATGCAATTACTTCAAAAGGTACAGCACCCGAATACAGACTACTTGGCAAAAAACGCAAACGGTATTTGACACATGTTCGACGCAATTTGTCTTCATCAAAATACTGTCCTGCCGCAGCTTCTCGAAAGCGGTGGTTCGGACTTAACTCAACAAAACTCCCATTTCCAAAATGGGTGCATAACACCTCCTGTTCGCGGCGTTCGGCAAAGGAAAATATATGACCCACCTCATCGAGCAGTTGCGTTGCAGCCGATGCCCCTTGATTTTCGTCGCTATGATCTGACCCTGTTTCCACATTAAATAAACGCGATACAAATTGCTTTGTTCGAATCAGGATTTCTTATCCCCAACAAAATGATGGGCGCTGTCTTTGAACAACAAATTAAACGTTGTTAAGCTGCCGTAAATTCGTGTGATATATTGCTGTAAATCGACTTTGTCGGCATCGCTTAAGCCATTGTGTGCATTAATTTGTTGCTCCATTACACGCAAACGATCGCGCACCATTACAATCTTATGGAAGAAGGTTTCGAGTGGAATTTCTTTTGCTTTGAGCGATGCATCGGCAGGCTGCAAAATTAGCGTTCCGCCTTGCCAGCGTTCGCCTAAGGGAACAATCTGCTGTATGTCTGAATAATCTTCCAACACACGGCGAAGTGTTCGTTCAACCACCGACATAGTTAGTGTTTCGCCCGATTCTGTTTCGCCTTCTGGTTCTTCATCCAACAATTCGAGTCCTTCGGCGCGCTGCGAAATATCCATATTCCCACGACTCGGAAAATGAATGGTATACAACGATGCCATTACTTTAACAATGCTTCCCTTTCCATACAAGGGATGTTTAATGGATTGCCCAACGCGTCCTGTTTCCATAAGGTTATTCAATAAAAAAGCCCCGAAATTTCCGAGGCTTTGAAATTACTAATTTTTCAAATTTTATGCTTTCGCTGTTGCTTTTTTGGGAGCTGTAGTTTTTTTAGCAGCGGCTTTTGCGGCCGGCTTGGCTGCAGCTTTTGCAACAGGTTTAGCAGTAGACTTCGCTGCAGGTTTAGCAGTTGTTTTTGCAGCAGGCTTTGAATTCGCTTTTACTTTTGGTGCCTCAGCAACTTTTTTCGAACTCGTAGGAGCAGCTTTCTTTGCAGTATTGCCCAATGCGAATGCTTTTTTGAATGCGTCAACCAAATCCAGTTTTTCCCATGGGAAAAGTTCCACCTTCATCGTTATCTCGTTCTTCTTTCCTTTGTTGAAGGTCTTTTTAATAACCTGCGGCTCGCGGCCCATGTGCCCGTAAGCGGCTGTTTCGCTGTAAATCGGCGTACGCAGCTTGAAGCGTTGCTCGATGGCATATGGACGCATATCAACCAATTTGCCAACTGCCGCAGCTATTTGTCCGTCGGTTGAATTTACTTTGGCTGTTCCATACGTGTTAACATACAATCCTACCGGTTCTGCAACACCAATTGCATACGCAACTTGCACAAGTGCTTCGTCGCAAACACCAGAAGCTACAAGGTTCTTCGCGATGTGGCGCGTAGCATAAGCAGCCGAACGGTCTACTTTCGAAGGATCTTTACCAGAGAACGCTCCACCACCGTGTGCGCCTTTTCCGCCGTAAGTGTCAACGATGATTTTACGACCGGTTAAACCGGTATCGCCATGTGGACCACCGATAACGAATTTGCCTGTTGGGTTAATGTGGTATTTTATTTTGTTGTTGAACAATGCCTGAACGCGCTTCGGCAATTTTTTCATGATGCGCGGAACAAGGATATCCTTCACGTCTTTGGTGATGATTTCCTGCATTTTCTTTTCGGTTGCGAAATCATCGTGTTGTGTCGAAACTACGATTGCATCGATACGAAGTGGCTCATTAGCATCGTTGTATTCGATGGTTACTTGGCTTTTTGCATCAGGACGAAGGTATTTCATTTGTTTGCCTTCGCGACGAATATCGGCCAATTCGCGTAACAACAAATGCGAAAGTTCGAGCGGAAGCGGCATGTAATTGTCTGTTTCGCGCGATGCATACCCGAACATCATTCCTTGGTCGCCGGCACCTTGTTTCATCGGATCTTTCTTCTCAACACCCTGATTGATGTCGGCACTTTGTTCGTGGATTGCAGAAAAAACTCCGCAAGAATTAGCCTCGAACATGTATTCTGCTTTGGTATACCCAATTTTACGAATCACCTCACGCGCAATTTCCTGCACATCGAGATAAGCCTCCGATTTTACTTCGCCCGCCAATACCACCTGACCTGTTGTAACAAGCGTTTCGCAGGCTACTTTAGAACTTGGATCGTAGGCAAGAAAATGATCGATAAGTGCATCGGAAATTTGGTCGGCCACTTTATCGGGATGGCCTTCAGAAACTGATTCTGACGTAAACAAGTATGGCATGATGAATAGATTTTAAGTTTAAGAGCGTTGCAAAAATAGTGTTAAGCGTGAATAAAACAACCACAAGAGCCTAATTCACTTATTTCTTTGCGGTTAGTTGGCGGAAAATGCTTTCAAGGTCTTCTTCAATTCGGTTGATGGTGAGCACTGTTAATTGCTTTTCTACCGCAAATTTGAATATTTCGGGACGAATGTCGGTGCTTTGCTCCGAATACAATTCCCACTGCTGTCCTTCGCGCCGCGTTATCTTCAACACTCCGGCAATAGTTTCTATGCTGCCTCTTGAAATATCGCGGTCAAATTCGACCAAAATGCGGTAGCCTTTGGAACTTTTCTGGCCCAATTCGTTTGCTTTTCCATCGAGCACTATTTTTCCGGTATCGATTATAATCACGCGGTCGCAAACAGCCTCTACCTCTTGCATAATGTGCGTCGAAAACATGAGTGTTTTTTCCTTTCCAACTTCGCGAATCAAGGCGCGGATATCGGCAAGCTGGTTCGGATCTAAACCGGATGTCGGCTCATCTAAAATCAACACTTCGGGGTCGTGAATGAGCGCCTGTGCCAATCCAACTCGTTGCCGGTAGCCTTTCGAAAGCGCCCCAATTTTTTTATTCTGCTCAAGGCCCAGTCCGGTTTGGTCGATCATGGTTTTAATGCGCTGCTGCGGATGTTTGATACTGTGCAGTCCGGCTATAAAACCAAGATATTCGCGCACATACATGTCGAGATACAGCGGATTGTGTTCGGGCAAGTACCCAACCCTGCGTCGAACATCCATGCTATGTGTTGCCGTATCGAAACCACAAACGGATACACTGCCTTCTGATGGAGGAATGTAGGTGGTGATAATCTTCATCATCGTCGACTTACCCGCTCCGTTTGGTCCGAGAAAGCCTAGAATTTCACCTTTCGAAACATTGAACGAAACAGAATCGAGAGCCTTTTGTCTTCCGTAAAACTTACTAACCTGCTTAATTTGAATAGACATCGCTACAATTTCAATTTAGCCTTCTAAAAGGCAAAGTAAGGTAAATACCCTATTCACTAAATGTTTCTTTATCTTTTTTGTCAATTCCCTCAACGAGCAACACGATTTCGCCTTTGGGGGCCTTGGTTTTGAAGTGAACGATTAATTCTTCAAACGTACCGGTGATGCATTCTTCATACAATTTGCTCAATTCGCGCACCACCGCTGCATGTCGCTGTGGGCCTAACAATTCGCCACACTGCTCCAGCGTTTTTATCAACCGATGCGGCGATTCATAAAAAACAACTGTGCGCGTTTCATCCTTTATATTCAAAATGCGCGTTTGCCGTCCTTTTTTATGCGGCAAAAAGCCTTCGAATACGAAGCGATCGGTAGGGAATCCCGAGATAACCAATGCAGGGATGAGTGCCGTTGGGCCGGGTAAGCACTCAACGTCTAGGTTATTTTCGCGGCATGCGCGTACAAGCAAGAATCCCGGGTCTGAAATGCCGGGGGTGCCGGCATCCGATACGAGACAAACGTTTTCGTTACTGCGCACAAGTT